>JBPCNJ010000140.1:0-15936 GCA_051001375.1 Gemmatimonadaceae bacterium | reverse complement strand
CTCAGCGCCAAACGTATCCGTCTCTCGCCAACAGGACGTCTGCTTCTTTGGGACCCCAAGTTCCCGCCTCGTACGTGGGGATCTGGCGATCGGCGCGACTCGCCCAGAAGTTGAGCAGCGGATCGATTACCGTCCACTGCATGTCCACCTCGTCACTGCGCGTGAACAACGTCTGGTCACCGATCATACAATCGAGCAGCAGAGTCTCGTATGCTGGCGGAATGTCCTCGCCGAACGCTTCGGCGTAGCAGAACTCCATGTTGACAGGACTGATCTCAACGCCCGGTTGGATTTCGTACGCGACGCCCGGTGTCTTGACCTCAAAGCGAAGCGAGATACCGTCGTCCGGCTGGATGCGAATAACGAGAACGTTGGGGCGGATGCCGCCCGAGTCGCCGCCGAACATGAGATTGGGCGGCGTGCGGAACTCGAAAGCGATCTCAGTGCACCGTTTAGGCATCCGCTTCCCGGAGCGCAGATAGAACGGTACACCCTGCCAGCGCCAGTTATCAATGAACAGGCGCAGCGCGGCGAATGTCGGCGTGACTGAGCGCGGATCCACGTTGGGCTCATCCCGATAGCCTGGGACGGGCTTACCGTTGATCATCCCCTTGGTGTACTGCGCCCTCACTGCTGCCGGCGCCCCCTCCGATAGCAGAGGACGGATGGAGCGCAGCACCTTCACCTTTTCGTCGCGAACGGCGTCGCCTGAGGCCGCGATCGGCGGCTCCATCGCCGCAAGCGTGAGTACCTGAAGCAGATGGTTCTGGAACATGTCGCGGATGACGCCGGCTTCCTCGTAGTACTTTCCGCGTTCTTCCACACCGACGGTCTCGGAAGCGGTAATCTGCACCTGCGAGATGTACTGCCGGTTCCAGAGCGGCTCGAACAGCGCGTTGGCGAATCGGAAAACGAGAATGTTCTGGACGCTCTCCTTTCCCAGGTAGTGGTCAATTCTGTACACCTGATGCTCGGACAGCCGCGAGAGCACCAGTCGATTCAGATCGAGAGCCGTCTCCAAATCGTGACCAAACGGCTTCTCGATGACTACTCGCTTCCATGGTCGCTGCGCGGCCGTATCGGTACGGGGAAGCAGTCCGCTATTAGACAGGTGGGTCAGCGCGGTCTCGAAGACACTCGGCGGGACCGCGAGATAAAAGAGAGTATTGTCGCTCGTGAGCTTCAGCGTCGCTGACACCTTGGCCAGCTCGGACTTGATGGTGTCGTACGTCGTGTGGTCGTCCAGATCTCCGATCGCGGTGAAGCACCGCGGAGCAAGCCAGGCGAACACCTTTTCGTCAAAACCGTGAATCTCGTCTGAGGACGTAATCGCATCGCGCAGCTGCTTACGAAACTCCTCGTCACTCACCGCATCACGTACCAGGCCGAGCAGCGCGAACTCATCTGACAGGAGACGCTGGTTTGCCAACTCGTAGATCGCCGGAAATAGCTTGCGTTTGGCAAGATCGCCGCCAGCTCCGAAAATGACCATGGTGCACGGATCGGCGCCGCGGCTCTGGTCAGCGCGCGAACGCGGCATGCCGGCGGCCTGGATCGCTTCCGGGCTGACACCCACGTGCGTGGACACCGGCGTTGAATCCGGAGGAGACGCCGGAGGAGAGATGGAAGCGGTCATTGGTGCTTCACCGCGTGCCCGCCAAACTCATTCCGTAGCGCCGCGATCACCTTGGCACCGAAGCTATCGGTCTGCCTGGAGCGCAGCCTGGCGATGAGCGAGAGCGTGATGACTGGCGCCGGAACATTCAGATCGATCGCCTCCTGCACCGTCCAGCGCCCTTCCCCGCTGTCCTCCACGTACCCTCTGATATCGGTGAGGTCTCCGTCCTGTGCGAACGCGCGCTCCGCCAATTCATTGAGCCAGGAGCGAACGACTGAGCCGTGATTCCAGACCGCCGCGATCTGATGCAGATCCAGCTTGAACTCGGTGGACGCGTGCAGGATCTCGTAACCTTCCGCGTACGCCTGCAACATGCCGTATTCAATTCCGTTGTGCACCATCTTCACGTAATGGCCCGCACCGGTCGGGCCGACATGGGCGTAGCCGTCCGGCGGTGCTAGCGTCTTGAAGATGGGCTCACAAAGCGCGATTGCTGCGTCGGACCCGCCCACCATCTCGCAGTAGCCAATCTCGAGACCCCAGACTCCGCCGCTCGTCCCGGCGTCCACAAACTCTATGCCCTGCTCGGCGAGCGCCTTACCTCTCCTTACAGTGTCGTGGAAATTGGAGTTCCCTCCGTCAATTATTACGTCGCCCTTCTGCAGCAGCGGCACGAGCGTGGCAATGGTCTCGTCCACCGGATTGCCGGCCGGCACCATGATCCACACTATGCGCGGTGCGCTCAATTTGGAGACGACGTTCTCCAGGCTCTGTGCCCCCGTCGCACCCAACGCGACGGTACGCTGAATCGCTTCGCCACTGCGATCGTACACCACAACAGAGTGGCCACCACGGATCAGCCGCTCCGTCATATTGCCGCCCATCTTGCCGAGTCCTATCATCGCTAATTGCATACAACTCACTGGGTTGAAGTGGTAACGCCCAACTCCGCCAATCCGGCGCGTACAACCTCGACCCCGGTTGCGTGGACGGTGTGTACGCCTCGCTCCCGAGCAGGGACAAGGTTTTCCTCTCGATCATCTATGAACACTGTACAACCGGGATCGGCGTGTGCGATTGCAAGCGCGCGATCGTAGTAGTCGCCGGATGGTTTCCGCATGCCCAGATAGCAGGAAGATAGAAACGCGTTGAACAGCGGACGCAGACCGAAGCCGCGAACACGATACTCGTTCAGCTCGGCGGGCTCGTTATTCATCATCATCGTGGTGTAGCGGCGTTTCGCGACAAGCTCCGCCACAAACGTCAACATCTGCCGGTCAGGAACGCTCTGCGCAAACATGAAATCGCGAAACGCCTGCCTGGCGAAAGGGCGCGGCTCATAGAACACCTTGACGTCGAGGTACTCGTCCATCGTCATGTTGCCCGTCTCCCACGTCGCAATGACCTGCTCGTGCCGAGCCTCGAAGGCATCGTGATCGAGGGCGAAGACCCGGCATGCACCGGCGCGTTCGTTCCGGTCCCATCCGTTGGTCCCAAGCACCCCACCCGCGTCGAACAATAACAGCGCGATTGCACTACCTCCTGAGCTACTCACCGATGAGTACCGCGCGCGCTGGCGCGCCGTCAGCCCCCGCGAGCTTGATCGGCAAACAGCGTAGCTCGTACTTGCCGGGCGGTACGCCGTTCAGGTTGAGCCCTTCGACAATGACCACGCCCGCACGAAGCAGCGTGATATGCGTGAGATGGTGGCCGGAGTGAAACTGTTCGATAGAGAGATAATCGATCCCGACAAGTTTCACGCCGCTGGCGACCATGAATTCCGCGCCGTCGGGAGCCAGGTAGGTGTAGTCCTGGTGAAATGCGGTGTCCTGCGTGAGATAGTTGGAGTTGCGCGTCTTCAGCAGAACACGCTCGGCGCCTCCCAACCCAGCGGCTTCCAGGTCGCTCCTGGTAACGGCGCGGACATCCTCGCCGAATTCGAGCACTACTGCCGGCCCCATCAACGTTTCGAGCGGGATCTCGTCGACGGTCTGTGCATCATCAAAGAAGTGCTTCGCCGCGTCGACGTGGGTGCCTGTGTGGGAACCGAAGTCAACACTGGAGACGTTAGCGCCGGCCCCTCGGGCCACCGCCTGCTGCAACGCGATGTGAATCGGCGGGTTGCCCGGGTATACCAGGCCGCCGTCGCGAATGGGTACACTCACGTCGTAAATTTTGCTCATAGTACCGTGTACTTTCAGCAACTGTCGTTCCGCCCCCGCCGGTGCCGAGACTAATGGCCATGGATACACGCTGTCGCAATGTCGTCCTGGCCGCGTTAGTGGTGGCATTTCCGCTACTCAGCGCCGGCGCTCAACGGCGCTCCAGCCGCGACGAACCTCGCCCGGTGATCTACCGCGCTGCGGATGGAAGCGTCCGAGTGGACATGCCGCCCGCCATGGAAGACGCGCTGGACCGGTACAATCGCGACTTTGAGCCGTGGTCCACGGATGAGTACGACGGACTGCTTTCGAGAGACGACTTCACGCCGCGTCAGACGCCGTGGGCGGTGGTTGGCGATTTCAACAACGATGGCAGGGCAGATCTGGCGATCGCTGGCCGAGATGATCGAGACGCGCTGGTCGTCATGCTGTTGTCTTCCGGCGCACGCCGATATCGCGCGGTAGAGATCGAGCGCGATCCGTACGTCGAGTATGACCGGGAGTCGCTTCGTCCGCCGGAGCTGAGCTATCTGTACCCGGGGCGGTATGTGATCGATGACCCGAGGCTGTATCGCCCACGTGAGATTCTGGTAGACCGCCCGGCTGTGCAGATCGTTGGAGGAAGAAGGCCGGGGGCAGTGCTCTACACCGTTGAGGGGAACGCGGTAGTGCCGTACTACCTGACCGATCGGCCAGCTGCACCGGCGCGGCGTCGGCAGGAGCGCGGGGATCTTGTGGCGCCGCGCCGCGAGATCAGGACGGCAGAGTCGGCGACCGGGTCGCGCTGAGGACGAAGCGCGGGATTTCCGCGGCGAAGCTGGTTCCGTCGGAACGGATGAAAAAGTATTCCCCCTCCATAAAGCCCTCGCCGCTCTTCAGGATCGAGAAGCTCTGATACTCGTGCACTGTGCCGGGCGCGATCGCTGGCTGCTCGCCGACGACGCCGTCGCCCACAACTTCGGTGTCCTCTCCTGCCTCGTCGTGGATCAACCAGCGGCGCTACAGCAACTGCACCGACGCTTCGCCGACGTTCTCGAGTCGAACGAAATACGCGAAGACGTAGTGCTGAGCCGCCGGATCGGACCTGTCCCGCAGATAGACCGGCCGCACGGTGACACGAATTGAGTTCGTGAGCCTGTAAAAGAAGGGGCTCGTCACAATCTCGCCACCGCTGTGCGGTCGAATGCGGCGGTTTCAACTGTCTCTTGCATCACGCCACCACCAAGCCTTGAGTCAGATGTGTGGGGACCGCTCATTGCTGAGCGGTCAGCACACGTTACGTAGTTTCAGATCCTACCAGATCGCGGCCTGCTCCGCGGTCGGCAGATTCATCGGGTCCGAGCTCTTGCAATTCCACGCCTCGGCGAACTCGGGCATGTTAGCCAGCGGCCCGTTTGTGCGCCATTCACCGGGACTGTGCGGATCAGTAGCGATACGTAGACGAGCCGTTTCTGGCGTGGTGTTGTTGCGCCAGATCTGTGCCCACGCAACGAAGAAGCGCTGTTCCGGCGTCAGGCCATCGATCAGGGTGTGTGGCTTGTTGGCGATCGCCTTCTCGAGCGCGGCATACGCGATCGTGAGGCCGCCCAGATCGGCAATGTTTTCGCCGTTGGTGAGCTTCCCGTTGACGTGCAGCGAGTCCAGAATGGTACGCTTGTCGAACTGACTCGCGTACGATGCGGTCTTGGTCTTGAAGTTGGCCAGGTCGGCGTCGCTGAACCAGGTCTTCAGATTTCCCTGCGCATCGTACTGCGCGCCCTCGTCATCGAAGCCGTGCGTCATCTCGTGGCCGATGACGGCGCCCATGCCTCCGTAGTTCACCGCATCGTCCGTCTTGGGATCGAAGAACGGCGGCTGGAGTATCCCGGCTGGGAAAACGATCTCGTTCAGCGATGGGTTGTAGTACGCGTTCACCGTCGGCGGACTCATTCCCCACTCGGTGCGATCCACCGGCTTTCCGATCTTGGCGTTGTCGTCAGAGTTATCGAACGCGGCTACTGCGGTCGAGTTCTGATAGTACGAGTGGGTCGGCGAGATGGTGAGCGCGGTGTAGTCCTTCCACTTGTCTGGGTAGCCGATCTTGTCCATGAAGGCGTCGAGCTTTACGTACGCCATCTTGCGCGTCGTATCGCTCATCCACGTGCGACTCGCAATGCGGTCGCGGAACGCGGCCTTGAGGTTCGTAACCATCTGCAATGCGCGCGCTTTCGCCTCTGGCGTGAAGAAGCGATCGACGTATGCCTTGCCGAGTGCCTGCCCCATCGCGTTGTCGGTCGCGGCGATGCACTTCTTGTAGCGCGGCAGCTGCTCCTTGGCACCACTAAGCTTCTGGGAAAAGGCGAAGGCCTCGTTCACAAACGGAGTGCTGAGCTCCGGCGCCGCGCGACGAACCGCGACCCACGTGAAGTACGCCTTCCAGTCGCTCGGCGGCACGGTTCTGAGCAGCGAGTCAACAGTGGTTACGAACTTGGGATTCTGTACGTCGATCGCGTTGATCGTCGGAAGATGCTGCGCGGCGAAGTAGCCGGACCAGTCGAAGCCGGGGGCAAGTGCCTTCAGTTCAGCGGGGGTCTTGCGATTGTATGTGAGGACAGGATCGCGCTGCTGAACGCGAGTCAGATGCGACGCAGCCAGCGCCGTCTCGAGTGCCATCACGCGGGTCGCCTGCGTCGCGGCCAGCGCCTGAGGAACGCCGGCCAGGACGAGATCGTTGGCGACGTGCTTCACGTAAGCATCGCGCAGGGCGGCGGTCCGCGCATCGACGTTGAAGTAGTAATCGCGATCGGGGAGCCCGATGCCGCCCTGCCTGATCCCGCCAATCACTTCCGTGCTGTTCTTGGCATCCTGGGTTGAGCCGAAGCCGAACAGCAGCGGTTGGCCCTTGGATGCCTGAGAGATGATATACCGCTGGACCTCAGCCGGAGTGTTGATGGCGCTGATGGTCCGTAGCTCGCCCTGGATCGGAGCGGCGCCCGCCTTCTCGATCCCGGCGCTATCCATGCAGGCCGCGTAGTAGGAGCCGAGCTTACGGATGGCCGGATCTGGCGAGGTGGTGCGATTCGCGGCCGCGTCGTCGAGGACCTTGCGCAGGTTGTCGGTGTTCTGATCGGCAAGCTCGTTAAAGCTGCCCCACTGGGCGTAAGCGGCGGGGATCGGATTGTTTTTGAGCCATCCACCGTTGGCGAACTGGTAGAAATTCTTGCAAGCGGGGTAGGTCTTGTCCAGGTTAGCCGGATCGAGCGGCTTGGTCTGGTGATACGTCTGCTGTGCTCCTGCGGTGCTGGCCGCAGCGAGAGCCACGCCGACAAGGGCTGGCCGGAAACGTCGCTTGATCATTGCGTCGGGTTGAAGGGGTGGAAGTGCGGTCGTGCTAGCAGGACGGGAATCCCGGCATATTGGCCAATGGACCGGCCACGCGCCAGACGGCCGGCCCGCGTCAACTACCCCGAAGATTGCTGAAATGGGCCGCGGCGAGCTAGTTCCACCGGAAATACGGAGGGAGCGATGCCGCCGTTGTGCAGGCCAAATTGGCCTCCCAATCGGCTCAGGTCGAGCGCCCTACCCGAATCGCCCGTTGTGGGTCCCACGCGGATCAGCAGCTTCACACGAGCTGTCTCACCGAGGTGACCGGGTTCCGCCGCCGGACCGTTTCCGGCCGCTGGGAGTCGCTGGCTTCATGATGCTGCCTCGGCAATTTGGGGCGCCGCAGCGGCATTTGTAGAACTTCTCGAGCTCATCGTCCGATTCACCGGTGCGCTCATACTGATAGTCGTAGCCGAGCTCCTCACCCGGCTGAATCGTGCGAACGGCATGGATGTAGATGCGCCCGTCAGTGATGACGGCCTCGCAGTTGGGATCGCACGAGTGATTGATGTAGATGGACTCGTTGCCGTTCATTGCACCATCGATCACCGTTCGCCGATCCAGCGTGAACAGGAAGGTGTGGTGCCGTTTCATGGAGCTCTCGTCGTAACGCCTGTCGGCCTCCTCAGCCGAGACGCGCTCGCCCTCATACTCTATGACCCGCTGCCCTTTTCGAACTTTTTGGATCGCGAACGCACCGCGCCCCTGAATGCCGGACTTGCGTACCTCAAAAAAACGCGATTGCTGTTTGGCGAGTTGCTCCGTTGGTGTCGCGGGAGTTGCGCCCGTGACCGGCTCCGGCTTCGCGCGAGCACGAGCCGCCGCCTTCTTGCTCGCCATCAGCTGCCCTCCGACACGATCATCGCGCGGCATTCGCCGAAGCCGATCCGTGCGGCGCCTTCGCGCTCGCAGTAGCCGCGCATGATGACCTCATCGCCATCTTCCAGGAATTTCCGCTCTTCACCGTCGGGTAGCTGGATCGGCTCGGTGCCGCGCCACGTGAGCTCCAGCATGCTGCCACGCGAGTCCTTATCGGTTCCCGACACAGTGCCGCTGGCGACGAGATCGCCGGGACGCAGATCGCATCCGCCACTCGTGTGGTGCGTCAGCATCTGCGCAAACGTCCAGTACAGATCGCGAAAGTTTCCGCGGCTCACACGCACCGGTTGGGTGCCCGCGTCGCGCATCGCTTCACTGGACAGCCACACTTCGAGTGTGATATCGTATCCGCCCTCGGCCTGGTCTGTCTCGTCGGCCAGATACCCGAGCGGAGCCGGGTCGCCGGGAGGGCGCTGATACGCTGGAATCCGGAATGGCTCCAACGCCTCGCGTGTCACGATCCACGGTGAGATCGTTGTCGCAAAATTCTTGGCGAGGAATGGGCCGAGCGGCTGGTATTCCCAGGCCTGAATATCGCGTGCGGACCAATCGTTCACGAGACAGAAACCAAAGATCTCTTCGCCCGCGCGCTGTATGTCGACGGGTTGGCCCAGCGGATTTCCCTGCCCGATAAAAATCCCGACTTCGGCTTCATAGTCGAGCTGGCGAGTTGCGCCAAAGGACGGCTCCGAGTCCGCCGCTGGTTTTGTCTGTCCGTACGGCCGTATGACAGTGTCCTTCAGCGACACGGACGAAGCGCGGCCATGGTAGCCGATGGGGACATATTTGTAATTCGGGAGTAGCGGGCTGTCGGGTCTAAACATGCTGCCGACGTTAGTCGCGTGATGGATGGACGCGTAGAAGTCGGTGTAGTTGCCGATGCGCGCTGGCATGTACAGAACGGCGGCGTTCATCGGGTATAGCAGATCGGATGGCAGCCGCATTCCGCGATAGCTGCCGCCGGCACCACTCAGCATTGCGCTGAGCTCCGCACGCAGTGCGGCGACGTACTGTGGCTCCATGGACATCAGTTCGTTCAGCGTTGATTGCGCCGCGGCAAACACGGCGTCCGCCGCGCGACCGCCGAACAGACTGGCCTCCGCGCACACCGCCAGATCGACAATCTGGTCACCGATAGCGACCCCGCCGCGCGGAACCGCCTCGTGGTCATCTTCGCTGAAGACACAGAACGGAAGGTTCTGAATCGGGAAGTCTGTGTCGGGCTCGTTTGCAGAGTCGACCCAACTCCGCAGCGTCGGATCGTGCGTGAAATTCGTGTCCATTCAGGAGAGTGAGAGTGCAGCGAGTTCGTCGACAGGCTCACGGAATGAGCAAGAGCCAAAGGACGCGATGAAGTTACTGCGTGCGTCGCGCAGCGCCCCAAGCGTGACATGGTGGCCGCGGAAGGAGAAACCATCATCTGCGAATTCGAATTCGTGCACGTCGCGTGTGCTCAGGGCGTGTACCAAGAGCACTTCGCCGGCGCCATCCCAAGCGAGCGCGGCGGCCACGAATGCGTTGAGATAGCCGAACATGTCGCCGAGATCCGCAGCCGGCGCGTAGGTGAGCCGATGCGTACCGCGCATTGGATGGTGCAGTCCCGCGGTTAGCTTGAACGCGACGCGCTCGTCCCGGCAGCGGAGCATGAAGCGAGCGACGCTTTGGGCGGCCGGGAATGCATCGGCCGTCACTCCGCCTGTGCGCGCTTTAGCTCTGGCGCCGGTGCGCCGGATTTCGCCGAGCAGCTCCGCGGGATCGGTCTCGATCGGAATTTCGAAGTAAGTCGTAAACTGGCTCGGCATGGCGCTCATTGCTGATCCGATCTCCGCGCGCGACTGTGCCCTGATCTCAAGTGTGTCGATGTCAGCGTGCCCAATTTCCGAGCCACTCCAGTGACGGCAATTGAATTTGAGCGCGAGATCGATGTCAGCGCTGAGATCCGGGCCCGTAAGCGCGCTTATATGCCACGGGTTCTCGGCACCCGCCACGTCTCGGTGCGGCAATACGGCGGCTGCGGCTTCGTCGAACTCGCGTAGCCGGGCAACGGGCACAATGAAGCGGCCGAGCATGAAGCGAGCGGGGTCGCGAAGATAGTCAGCGTATGCGGCTACCGCGGAGCCCATGTCCAGCGCCGCGGGAGGAAACAGCCCAGCATAGTCAACGGTGCCGGAAAGCAGTACGGACAGGGATTGCTTCATTCGTCAGTAGCGAAATGTATCCGCTATGGGCGGAGCGCGGCGGCCGGGACGTTGGCCCGAGCAGTTGCTCAGCGAGGAATATGATGCCCCGGTCGCCGAGGCCGCGATGCACTCGGTGCCATGCTAGTGCGTCGCGCTAGTGCGTCGTCGTGTTCTCGCTCGAACCCGCCTTTTCGGCAGCAGTGTGCGCGACGGCGAAAGCCTGGTGCTCATCGTGATATTCCTTCTCCGCGCTGTTGAACGCTTCGAGGAAGGCCCTCTTCTGGTGCTCGTTATAGCCCTGAACCTGCGATTTGGGAAGATCTGATATTTCTTTGTATGGCATGTTGGACCGGTGATGAACGCTGCGGTGGATGACTTTAGGATTGGTGACATGCGAACTTCGTGCAAGCGTTGACACCGATGCTCGGTTAGCTAGATTTGAGGAACTGACGCGGGGTGGAGCAGCCTGGTAGCTCGTCGGGCTCATAACCCGAAGGTCGCGGGTTCAAATCCCGCCCCCGCCACTAGCAGTACCGACTGCGGTGCTGAGCAAATGGGTGATTCAACGAAAGCGGGGAGTCCAAAGTGGGAGCCCCGCTTTCCTTTGCGCCTGAGCAACCGAGCTTCTGAGGCGTCACTCTTTTTCCGCCGGGAAGCAGCCAGCGCCAACGCCGCTTTTGCTTGATCGAGCACCGCTTGCATGCTGAAGAACTCGTGCGTTACCCCGTCATAGTTCTGGTACACGACGGGTACGCCAGCCGCGGCGAGCTTGGTCGCATACACCTGGCCTTCGGAACGCAACACTCCGAGCTGGGAGGTGATAATCGTCGCGGACGGCAGCCCGGTCAGAGTGGCGCGCATCGGCGAAACGTACGGGTTAGCGCCGTCGGCCTGCGTGCGCAGGTACTTGTCGAAAGCCCACTGCGATGTCGCCCGCGTGAAGAATGGCGCGTTGGCGTTCTCGTGGTAGCTCGGCGTGTCGAAGTTGAAGTCGAGCACGGGATAGATGAGGAGCTGATGCACTGGAAGCTTGATCTTCTGATCGCGCGCCATCAGTGAAACAACGGCGGCAAGATTTCCACCGACGCTCTCGCCTCCGACTGCGACCTTGTTCGGGTTGCCACCTATGACCGCAGCGCTGTCCAGCGCCCATCGGTAAGCCGCGAAGGCATCATTCGCCGCGGCGGGAAACTTGTGCTCCGGAGCTTGACGGTATGCGACCGAGACAACTACCGCCCCCGCTGCATTCGCGAGCGCTCGGCAGGACGCGTCGTAAGTATCCAGACTGTACAGCACCCAACCGCCGCCATGGAAATACACGAGCACCGGGAACGGGCCCGTACCAGCCGGCGTGTACACACGGGCGAGTATGCGTCCCTCTGCTCCATTCACGGTCCGTTGCTCAACTTTGGCAACCGGCTCGACAACGGCCTGCCGCCCCTGCGCGGCGAGCGTCGCAATGACCGCATCGCGCGGGGTTGGCTGATTTCTCGCCGCGTTCGGCGACAGCGTTGGGACGGGAAGCGGGTTCGACGCGGCTACCTGGTTGAGAACCGCCTGCATCTGGGCGTTTGGCATGGACGGCGGAGTGGCCAGGTCATTCGGAGCTGGCACGACCCGGACCACTCCATCAGACACAAGATCGCCTATCGAGGATGTAGCGTCGGGTGCGACGGTGTCCGAGTTGCACCCGAACATTGCCAACGTCGCGGCGGTTCCTACCGCCAGAACGCCGCGAACAACGTACGTAGATCTCTGCTTCACTTACAGTGCTCCATTTGCGCGTGGGAAAGCCCCGCAGTCTTGCGGACCCGGCCCACGCGCAAGGCGCAGACCAGACGTTGCCCTACATCACGTTTGAGCCGACGACGCGCACGATTCGGCCAGCACAGCGGCCCTGAGCCGCGGTCTCACCGCGCGGTGGGCTCCATGGTGGGCGCCTTGTTCCTGGGGGAGACCGCCGTTATACTGCGGCTTGCTCTATGGCAGGGTAGCTCAGCTGGTGAGAGCGCACGACTCATAATCGTGAGGTCGCGGGTTCGATCCCCGCCCCTGCTACTGCCGGGCTTGGACGCAAAGCAAGCTACTACGGCCCGGTCGACGGGGTACTGTCGGGAATCAACCGGTACAGAATCTCGCCCCCGCGCACGAAACCGAACTCCTCGCGCGCAATCCGTTCCTGCGTTATTGGGTCCGTCCTGACCGCGCGCTCGACCCGGCGCAGCGAGTCGACCGCCCGCTGCAGCGAGTCGGCGTGCAGCGTTCCCGCAAGAAGCGCACGCTGCTGGCGGATTATGTCCACGGTGCTGTACTCGCCGCCCTGGACCGCAAAGTACAGGGCAGCCAGGATGATCGCTGCCCAGATAAATCTTCCCGCCATGGCGTGCGCGAGCTACAGTCCGCGGCGAGCCGTTACAGTCCGTAGATGCTTCCGCCCGGGTACTCTGCCATTTCGCCGAGCTGCTCTTCAATCCGAAGCAACTGATTGTACTTTGCGACCCGGTCCGTGCGGCTGGCCGAACCGGTCTTGATCTGGCCCGCGTTGGTGGCCACGGCGAGATCCGCTATGAAGGTATCCTCAGTCTCGCCAGACCGATGAGAGATGATGCTCTGGTAGCCATTCGCGCGCGCCACCTCGATTGCTTCGAGCGTTTCAGTCAATGTCCCGATCTGGTTCAGCTTGATCAGGATCGCGTTGGCAACGTCGCTCTGGATTCCCCGCTCCAGTCGCGCGGCATCGGTGACAAACAGATCGTCGCCGATCAGTTGCACCCGGTCGCCGAGAGCGGCGGTGAGTGCGGCCCATCCCTCCCAGTCGTTCTCCGCGAGGCCGTCTTCGATTGACACGATCGGAAACTTGTCGATCCAGCTGCTGTACAGCGAGATCATGCCCTCAGCGTCGTGTGAGCCGCCCTTGCTCTTCTTGAACGTGTACATGCCGTCCTTGTAGAACTCGGATGCGGCCGGGTCGAGCGCAAAGGCAACATCGTTTCCCACCTGGTAGCCCGCGCCTTCGACCGCTTGCACCAGAACATTTAACGCCTCTTCGTCATTGGGCAGATCGGGTGCAAAACCGCCCTCGTCACCCACCGCCGTGGAGAGACCGCGCTTGGATAGAACCTTTTTGAGCGAGTGAAAGACCTCCGCGCCCATGCGCAGCGCGTCGGAAAAGCTCTCGGCGCCGATCGGGACGATCATGAACTCCTGCACGTCCACGGTGTTGCTCGCATGAGCGCCGCCGTTCAGCACGTTCATGAGTGGCACAGGCATGATGCGGGACATCGGGCCGCCCAAATAGCGATACAAGGGCAGGTCCAGCTCGGCTGCCGCCGCACGTGCCGTCGCGAGCGAGACAGCGAGGATTGCGTTCGCCCCGAGTCTGCCCTTGTTGTCCGTGCCGTCCAACGCGATCATCACGCGATCCAGTGTGACTTGATCCAACGCGTCCATGCCGATCACATCAGGCTGGATCTCCTCCTCCACTGCCGCGAAAGCTTTTTCCACACCCTTGCCGACGTACCTGTCCTTGTCGCCGTCGCGCAACTCCACCGCCTCATGCTCGCCGGTGGATGCGCCGCTCGGAACGGATGCGCGTCCCATGACTCCGCTTTCCAGCAGGACATCGGCCTCCACGGTGGGGTTGCCGCGGCTATCGAGGATCTCACGTGCGCGAAGTTCAACAATTGCTGACATGGTGATGTGCTATTGATTGGAGTAAAGAGTTGTCATGGCCGCAGCCATGGAGTTGTGCACCTGTTGCACCAGTGCGTCGCGGTCGCGATAGCTCAGATCGGCCGTCGGTATCGGCTCCAGGATGTGAACATCGAAGCGCCCAGGCTGTACCAGAATAGTCTTCTTGGGGAGTACCTGGGTCGTACCGTGGACGATCACCGGCACGACCGGAACCGCTGCGTTGAGCGCGAACACGAACGCTCCCTTTTTGAAAGGCCGGATGTCGTAGGAAGCACCGCGCGTCCCTTCCGGGAATACTACCACCGAAGCGCCCCCACGTATGCGATCGACGGCAACGTCGTACGCTCCCATCGCTGCCTTCTGATTGTCTCGCCGAATGGGAATCGCGCCCACGGCGCGAATACCAGCTCCGAAGATCGGAATGTTGAATAGCTCCGCTTTGGCGACGAAGTAGTGCTGCGGCAGGGTGAGCACGAGTGCCGGGATGTCGAACAACGACACGTGGTTGGACGTGAAAATAAACGGTCCGCCGTGTTCGACGTGATCCAGTCCGTGCACAACGAGAGTGACACCCGCTGACCACATGATCGCACGGGACCAGACTCGTGGCAGCCGCTCATACACACTTCCCGGCCGGTGCGGAACGCGGAAGAGCACCGCGAGCAGTAGCAACGCGACCATCGATACCGTGAGCACAACCATGAGCACGATCGTCAGCACTGTGCGCAATACGGACACAGCTACAAATATCACTGCGCCCCAAAGTGATCGAAGCCAGCCTTCGGCACGGTCACTACCTTACCGCTGAGCAGCGTCTTGACGCCTGGGTGGCCATCTTTTACCACGCCTATCTCCGAGAGCGTGATCCCGAATCGTTCCGCGAAGGCGTGAGTGTCAATCGGAATCGGCGAGGTAACGACCAACTCGTATTCCTCACCACTGCGGCTCGCGTCCAGCGCAGTCACGCCGACGACCGTCGGCACGCGGTCGAGATGCAGATCAATTCGAACATTGCTAGCGGCGGCAACATGACCGGCGTCGCCGATCAGCCCGTCGGAGATATCGATCGCCGCTCGAGCACCGCGTCCCGCGAGCCATCTAGCCTCCTTGAGCCGTGCGCGAGGCTGCGCGAAGCGATCCCGCCATTCCGGGCGCGGCTCAATGCCGGCGTTGAACGCAGTTACCGCCGCGGCTGGTCCGCCCAACATGCCCGTCACGTACACGCGATCACCCGCGCGCGCCGCGTCGCGCGGCATCGCGTCCCGAGTGTTCCCGAAAACGCTGAACGTGAGCGATAGCGTTGCCCCCGCAGTCGTGTCTCCGCCGTACACGCGAACTTCTGCAGCGCGCGACGCGCGCGCGATTCCGTCGGCGATTCCGTCCAACATGCCGCGCGCATCATGCGGCACCGTAAGCGATACGAGCATCCCCACACCGCTCGCGCCCACCGCGGCGAGGTCACTCAGCGCCCCGGTCGCGGACCGGTATCCGATTTCGTCCGGCGTTAACCAGTCGCGCTTGAAGTGCACGTTTTCCACCGATGTATCGGCGCTCATCGCAAGCGTGTTGCCGCGCGGAACATGAATGAGCGCGGCGTCGTCGCCGATTCCAGCCGCGAGCGGACCCAGGCGTCGGATCATGCGACGGATAGCGCGGAACTCCTCACCCGGCCCGAATGCGATCTCGCGGTCGTACATCATGACACTGCTGGCAGTGCGGCGAGCACGGGATACATCCGCGCGGCGACGTCGTCCAGGCGCCACGCCTCGCTCAGTCGATCCAGCACGTCTGAAAGCGCGAAGCCGCGGACACCCGGAGTGAGCTCCGCGGCCCGCCCGTGCACCCATGCGGCGCACGCGGCCGCCTGGGGCGGCGCGGAGCGCTGCGCGACGAGTGTCGCAATCATCCCCCCGAGTGCGTCGCCGCTGCCACCCGTGGCGAGTACCGGAGTCCCGCGCGCGACCACGTAGCGTGCCCCTTCAGCGGTCGTAATTACGGTGGGAGTGCCCTTGAGCAGAACGGTCGCGCCGAGGGTACGTGC
>JBPCNJ010000139.1:0-5185 GCA_051001375.1 Gemmatimonadaceae bacterium | reverse complement strand
GCGATGATCGGTGCATAGTTCCCAGCCGCCACAGCCTTGTAGATGGGGAGCGCGGTGTCGGCCATGATCGCGAACGATGGCGAGCGCAGGAAGACACGATTGCCGACGCGCTCCCATCTGAGCGTGCGCTCGCCGAACTCATCGCCTCCGTACGCCCCAAACGGATTGCTCGCGTCCACCACCGCCGCACGCGCGTAGCGTCCCACGAGCAGCATGTCCCGGTTCAGCTCCGCGGGCGCTATCTCGAAAAAGAGGGCGTCGCCCACCCGATGCGTTTTGAACATTCCGGAGCGAGTCTTTGCCTCCTTCGTGATCACCTCATCGTAAGGTTTGACCGCGCTATGCGGCGCACCCGAGTGTCCCGAGTCTGCCGACGCAGCGGTTCCGCTTCTGGATGTTGGGACGGGCGCGAGTGTGGGCGCCGGCATGCACCCCGCCAGTGCCAGCGCGATGCCGGCCAGCACCGGCCGATAACAACAATTCATCAATTCAGGAATGTGCTTAGGAAACCGCCATACCCATGGTGTGGTACCCCTTGTCCACATAAACCGTTGTGCCGGTAATTCCGCTCGCGAGCGGTGAGCAGAGGAACGCAGCCGTGGTACCGACTTCCTCCGCGCGGAGCGGGTCTGGTATCGGCGAGTTGGCGGCGCAGTACTCAACCATCCGGTCGATGATTCCGATTGCACTGGCCGCGCGTGAGGCGAACGGACCGGCCGAAATCGTATTGACGCGATGGCCGTACCTGCGGCCGACCTCATATGCCAGGACCTGAGTATCGCTCTCTAGCGCCGCCTTTGCGGATGACATCCCACCGCCGTACCCCGGGATCACGCGTTCGGAAGCCATATATGTCAGCGACAGAAATGCGCCACCATCGCCCATTAAAGGAGCCAGTCGGCCTGTGAGGCCAATCATCGAATACGCACTCACGCCCAACGCGGTGAGATAGCCGGAGCGGCTGGTTTCGAGCAGTGGCTTCTTCACTTCCGGGCCGTTGGCGAGTGAGTGCACTACGATGTCGATTGGCTTCTCGCCGAAATCCGCGGTGAGGCGATCGGCCAACCCCTGGATGGAGAAGTCACCCACGTCCTTGTACCGCTTACTCGACCGCAGCTCCTCCGGTGCGTCAGCCAGCGTGTCGAAGGCTGCGTCCAGCGGGTAGATGCGTTCGAATGTCATCAGCGAGCCATCGTCCATGCGGCGGGACTCGTCCATCTTCCCGCGCTCAAGCAGGTTGAGGAAGATGTTGAGCGCCGGTGGCCACGTGCCCACGCAAATTGAGGCACCAGCCTGGGCCAGGCACTTTGCGATCGCGAATCCAAATCCGCCGTCATCGGCAACGCCGGCCACCAGGGCGCGCTTGCCCGAGAGGTCAATATTGAGCATTTGCGTAAGTTAGCATTCGGGTTAGTATCTTGATCGCTTGCCCACCCTGTCTGGCATCTTCATTCTGGGAGAGTTGACCGGTCCGGTCGCCGATGAACTCCAGGCCATCACCGAGCGCGCCGACCCGAAGCTCGCGCGGCTCCGGCGGCCACATGTCACCGTTGCCGGTTCGTCAGGCCTGGGACCGATGGCGGCTGACACTCCCATGGATCTGCTGCGGGAGCGGCTCACCGCGGTTGCGCGGGAAACGGCGCCGCTATCCCTCAAGCTCGGCCCAGTCGAGCGATTTCCGGGGACGGAAATCGTAGTACTGCCGATCGCACCGCGTGGTCCCATCCGCGCGCTGCACGACCGTATCGCCTCCACAGGACTTCACTTTGCTCGGCCGCGCTTCGCCTTCTCGCCGCACGTGACGCTCAATCTGTACAAGACGTTAACACCGAAGAGCCTGCGCACTCTCATGGGCGTGTACGTTAGCCAGCCGGTCACGCTGGACAGATTGCACGTCTATCTCACGAACGAGCCTACGCCGGCGCGCCTGCTGCTGGATCTGCCACTCACGGGCGAGGGCACCAAGTAGTTGGACATCCGAAACGTGGAGAAGGCGTGGCGCGCACTGTGGATGCGCGGCATTGCGCGCGCGCTTCCAGGACCCCGTACCGCGGTTCTCCCCAACACTCCCGGTCGCCCACTGCGCGTGCTCTTTGTCAGGTACGAGCGGATTGGTGACATGATCATGTCCACCGGGATGATCCGCGTGCTGGCAGAGTCGCCGGTGGAGCTGGAGCTGGATGTGCTCGCCAATCCAGCCACGCGCCCGGTGCTTGAGAACAATCCGCACGTGCGCAAGATCTTCACGTTGGATCGCAAATCGTGGGACAGCTACAGCGAGGTAGGGCGCGAGCTACGTGCCGAGAAGTACGATGTGATCGTGGATGGGCGCATCAACAACCCACCGGTGTTCACGTCGACACCGTTGCTGATGCTGCGCGCAGGCGCGCCATACCGCGTTGGCGTGGGCGGCGGTAACAACGATTTGGTGTACAATATTCGCGTGCGGCCATATGACCGAAGCACGCATTACATCGAAGGCGCCAAGGCACTAGCCGCGCCGTTCGGTGTTGCGGTTAATGATGTGGATTGGCGGCCCGAGATATTTCTGAGTGCTGCGGAGAAGTCGCACGCGAATGAAGCGTGGGCGCGTGCATCCGCTCTGGCTGGCACGATCGGCGAGCCGCGCTTGTTGGTGAACCTGTCCGCATCCGAGCCCAAGCGTCGATGGGCGGACGACAACTTCATTCAGGTGTTGCGTGCTGTTCGCGTCGCACATCCGTCGATGCCGATGGTCGTGATCGGACTTCCCGCGGAATGGGACAGCGTACAGAGCGTTGCGACCTCAGTGAACGCCGAGCCGGCCGCGACACCCAACCTGCGTGACGCGCTGGCGCTGGTCGGTACAAGTGATCGCGTATTCACGCCGGACACGAGCATCTCGCACGCAGCATCGGCATTGGGCAAGCCGGAAGTTGTACTACTCAAGCGGGAACACCATCCGTATGCGCCGTGGAACGACGCGGCGCGCGTTGTGTTCTGGGACGGCGAGACTATTAGGGGGCTCGCACCGGAGGTGGTGACGGAGGCGGTGCTGGAGCTGGCGACACGGATCCGAGCGGACGGATCTTAATATGGTTTCACTGATGCCTACTGACCCGGTCATCCACATTCTCTGGCGTCTACGCGACCACAAGCACGCCGAGGGGTGGCTCTTTGGAGTGTACATGGTGATGGCTGGCGTCGAGCGCTTCATCGTGGAGTTCCTCCGCGCAAAGGATGATCGCTTCTTCGGGCCACTCACCAGTGCACAGGTTGTGGCGCTCGCGTTCGTTGTTGCGGGGGTGATCTGGATGAGAACGCAGGACCGGGCGCGGCCGCTGACCACACAGCAGGCAGACTCGTAGCAACTCCTTGATATTGCAACTCCCCAACGCCGAACGCGCACTGATCGATCCCGCGAAGCTCCGAGATTATCTGCTCTCGTTCGAGCAGCCTGTCGGTCGCGCCAAGGCGCGATTCTTCGGTACCCTGGGCTTCTCTCGGGAGGAGTGGCCCAGCCTCGAGCGGGCCCTGCGCGCCCATGATTGGAGTGGTGAGGTCACACCAATGCCGCCGACCAAGTATGGCCAGAAGTACGAAGTGCGTGCTATTCTTCAGGGGTTGAGTGGGCGGGACGTACCGGTAGAGACGGTCTGGATCGTTCTGACGGGAGAAGAGATCCCGCGGTTAGTGACTGGTTGTCCGGGAGATACGCTTTGATGCTGCCTTTCCGAGAACTTGACGCCGTGGTTCTTGTCCATGACCTACCGGAAGCCGGTCTGCGTGCCGGGGACATCGGAGCCGTCGTTCAGGTATATGCGCCGGATGCACTCGAGGTGGAGTTTGTGGCCGCATCAGGTCGCACGCAGAACCTCCGGACGTTACGGGCAGAGGATGTGCGCCCCGTTCGCGACGACGATCTCCTATCCGTGCGGCCAGCGAGTCCGATTCGCGGCGTCGCCTGAAGCGACGAGGCCTGACGGCCACGATCGTCATCCGGTATCAGGTACCCCGTTACGTGCAGGACTTACATAGGACCAGTGA
Source organism: Gemmatimonadaceae bacterium (assembly GCA_051001375.1). GTDB lineage: Bacteria > Gemmatimonadota > Gemmatimonadetes > Gemmatimonadales > Gemmatimonadaceae > Fen-1247. The sequence goes on along the minus strand of JBPCNJ010000139.1, from coordinate 1,159 downwards.
TGCCTGAGTCCCCGGAACAGATCGCTCGCCGTCAAACAGATGCGGATCTCGCTATCGCGGGGTGGGTCGTGCAGGACGGCGAGGACATGGACCTCAGTGTGGGGCGCGGTATCGCCGTGCGTGAGTTCGCGATGGCATCGGGCTTTGGGTTCGCTGACTACCTGCTCTATCTGGATCGGAAGGCGCTGGGAGCCGTCGAGGCCAAAGCCGAAGGGACGCTCAGTAGCGTCGAGGCGCAGTCTGCAAAGTACGCCGCCGGCCTACCGGCCAGGCTTCCCGCGCACAGGCGTCCGCTACCATTTCTATTCGAGTCGAATGGCGCGGTCACGTACTTTACCAACGGGCGGGCGACCCGCTGGACGAGTGCCTGGACAATTGTCCATCGATCACGCGCGAGCATGCGATTGCCGTGCTGGAGCTGGCCAAGACTGCCTTGGCGGCTCACGCTACGGCTGCTTAGCAAGCGACTGCTCTTGTGCGCATCGTCCTCGATGCGTGTTTGCCACGGAAGTTGGCGCGAACGCTAAACTATGAGTCAGGCGAGACAGAGTTACAGTGGAATCCTGATTCTGTACGGAGATTGAGTGGCAATTCCAGATTTCCAGACATGTATGCTCCCGATGCTCCAGCTTGCTGCCGATGGTCGCGAGCACTCGTTGGCGGATGCACGTGAGGCCTTGGCTGCCCATTTCGATTTGACGGATGAGGACCGAACGGAGCTGCTACCGAGTGGGCGTCAGCACCGCTTCGACAACCGTGTAGGGTGGGCGAGGCGCTACCTGGATAAAGCTGGTCTATTGGAATCGCCGCGTCGCGCTCATTTCCGCGTGACAGAGCGAGGGGGCTCGGTGCTAGCGAATCCGCCGTCCCGCATCGATATCGGCTTCCTCGAACAGTTCGAAGAGTTCCGCGAATTTCCGCAAGTGGACGGACGGTCAACCAATGTGTCTGGCAATAAGAGTGGCGCAACCAGTACGCCACCAGACGAAACGCCCGAGGAGGTGCTCGAGCGAGCGTACCAGATGATCCGTAGCGAACTGGCGACGGAATTGTTGGCCAAGGTCAAGAGCAGCTCGCCAGCATTCTTCGAGCGGCTCGTCGTCGAGTTACTGCTCAAGATGGGTTATGGTCGTAGCCGTGCGGAAGCAGGACGTGCTAT
>JBPCNJ010000138.1:0-6531 GCA_051001375.1 Gemmatimonadaceae bacterium | reverse complement strand
AGATTCGCTTTGCTGCGCCGGAATTGATTGTCACCGCGACTGCTCGCCGGCGCGTGGTCGCCTGTCCCAAGTGTGGCCACGCCAGCACACGCGTGCATAGCAGGTACCGGCGCACACTCGCCGATCTCCCCTGGCACGGGCTCCGCGTACGCCTCGCCGTCCACGTTCGCCGCTTCTTCTGCGATGTGCCGGGCTGCAAGCGGCGGATCTTCACCGAGCGACTCCCTAAGACCGCGGTACCATACGCACGACGCACTGCACGAGCAGCATCGGCGCTGGAAGCTATCGGTCTTGCTCTTGGCGGTCGCGCTGGAGCACGGCTCGCAGCGGCGCTCGGGCTCGCCGGTGCTCCCTCGGAGATCCTCTCGATCCTCTCGGCGATTCATTCCGCCGCAGATGACTGTATCAGTGACGGTAGTAGTGACGGTAGTGACCACGCCAGGGCCGTCCCGCGGGTGCTCGGAGTGGACGACTGGGCGTGGCGCAAAGGCCAGCGGTATGGCACGATCCTGGTCGACCTTGAGCAGCATCGGGTCATAGACCTGCTACCGGATCGCGAGCCGGACACGCTCGTCGCATGGCTGTGCTCGCATCGGGGCGTCGAGTTCATCAGCCGTGATCGGGCGGGAGGTTACGCCGATGCCGCGAGGCGGGGAGCGCCCGAGGCAATCCAGATCGCTGATCGCTTCCACCTGCTGCGCAATCTGACCGATGCCGCGCAGCACGCGCTGGAACGACACCACACCATCGTGCGAGCAATCGGACTCGATGCAAAGCCGCCGACGCCGGTCTTGCTGAAACGCGGTGGACCGGTGTCGCGCAGAGGGACGACTACACCAGCCGATCCGCCGCTTGCTGAACAGCGCAAGCTCGCCCGACGTGCTCGACGACAGTCGCGCTACAACGAGATGATCGCGCTTCGTACTGCTGGTGCCTCGGTCGCGGCCATACACCGAGATCTCGGGCTCAGTCGAAAGACCATCATGCGCTGGCTCGGAGCAGGCGCCTTCCCTGAGCGGCAGTCCGCAGTGAGAAGACAGACGTCACTAACGCCACACGCCGAGTACCTCGCGGAGCGGTGGCGCGGCGGATGTCATAACGTGACGGAGCTGTGGCGCGAGATCCGCGACGGGCGCGGCTTCCATGGTGGCCTCACTACTGTACTGGCGTGGGCCCGATTGCATTTGCGTGGAATGGTGATACCGAAGATATCGGAAGCATCGCTCGCGATCCCGGCGCGTCCGACATCACGTCCGTCCTCACGCCGCGCGGCCTGGCTGCTGACCGCGCCATCGGAGCAACTCAAAGCACCGGAACTGCGCTACGTCGAGGCGATCTGCGCCGCGTCGAACGCACTTGCGAGTGTGCATGGACTCGCAGTGGAGTTTCGTCGTATGCTCAACGCGCATGATCCTAACGCGCTCGCGCCCTGGCTCGATCAAGCCGAGCGCAGTGAGCTTCAGTCCCTTGGCTCTGGCCTCCGGCGCGACAAGGACGCTGTGCTCGCGGCGATCCTCTTCCCGTGGAGTAACGGACAGGTCGAAGGTCAGGTGAACCGGCTCAAGCTCATCAAGCGGACTATGTACGGTCGGGCCGGCTTCGCTCTGCTCCGACGACGAGTACTGGCAGCGTGAACTGCGACTTCAATCCTTCGGGCGGTACACCTTCACCAAAATCAGCGCAGACCCAATTTCAAACGATCATTGACACTCAGGTGCCGAAGTGGGGTGCAACTCGGTGCTCGTTTACCTCAACAGAATGAGCAGCCTGACAAACCACCGCGGACACAATGTGCGCTTTCCGCGCTGAATAAGAACAAGGTCTCGCTCGCCCTTGATGCTGGTGCGGCTGCGCTGACCTTCTTAGCTCCTGAGGCGTCAGTAGCTGCTGCAATTGCAGGAAATACCCTTGGCTTGATCGGCATCGGCAACTCGGTCATTAACAAGGATGCTCCGGGTGCCGGACTGGCATTCGCTGGAAAAGAAGGGGCGCTTGCGACCGTCGTCGTGCGTACAGGATCCAACGCCGCAATGTATGTGGGAAGGACCAATCTATTCGTGCTTGCGCTATCGGTTGCCCGAGATGGCCGTGCAACGTATTCTGACTATCAGCGGTGTGTCGCTGGCCAATAAGGAAAATTCTTCCATGACCAAGAATAAAAAGCAAGACCTATTGGCTATCGCGCTATTGATCGCAGTCTTCTTTTTCCTCGTTACGAAAGTGTCGAACCCGGACACGGCGTTCGTAATCGTAATTTCGATCTCCATATTTTACGTTCTAATAACGGCAAAGTGGCACAACAGGCGCCGAGTAGGATTCTGGGTCATCATAGGCAGCTTTGCTGTCATCCATGCGTTCATGATCTATTACGTCACAGTGCCACATCTATCGGCCGGGCTCATGATCTATCCATTCGCTCTGCTAGATGCCCTCGTCATGTACTATGTGGTTGGGCTGTACGACAAGTTGACCGCAAGGCGTGATGATGCGGGATAGCTAGCACTATTTCGTCAGATTCAATGTACGCGGGCGGCTAATAGGAGAGCCGCCCGTGGCATTTCGGGCAGTGTAGCTCGACGGGCAGTGGTGAGCTCCAAACTGCTCCGCTGCGAAGGGCACTGTGGTGCGACTCTCCGCTGGCGCTAGACCGCCGGGTCCGGCGTTCCTAACGAAATCGGTGACGGTACCTCGCCGCGGTTTGCGCAGTCTGGCGGCTCGGCGGATGCCTTTCGCATCCTACGCTGCACGGTAGAACGAGGAACGCCAAGCTCGCGTGCGGCGGCCGAGATACTCCCCGTACTCTGAACGAGTGATGCGGTTTCTTGTGGCTCGCGATGCTGGCGTTTGCGAATCGCGGGGCCGATTACGTCGTCCAGGCCGGTCCCGCAGTGATCGAGAGTCAGCTCCGTCGCCCCATCGCCGTTCGCAAGTATGTACTGCACCGCCGAGTCCAAACCACGCAGATTGGTCGGCCACTCCGCCGCGGTCAGTACCTCGCTCAAGTCGGCGTTGATCTCCGGTATCTCTGAATAGCCGAACTGCTCTGACCAGCGAGCGAGCGATTGCTGGAGCAGGCCGGGAATATCTCGCCTCCGTTCGCGCAGGGGCGGCATCTGAATGCGGAAGAACCCGAATCGCGCCGCGAGATCCGGGAGAAACTCATTGCGACTCACCAGCGTTGACAGAGCGATGTTCGTCGCAGCGAGCACTCGCACGTCGACGTGTGCCAACCGCATCGTTGGTGTGCATGGTGGAAAAGACGAGGTGATCGGTCGTCGCTGCCTGTATCGCGATCTCCGCAGTTTCAGCGTCGCGCATTTCTCCGATCATCATTACATCGGGATCCTGAGGGAGCAGCGATCGGAGCGCCGACGCGAAAGTGACACCGGCCTGGCGGTTCACGGGTACCTGGGTCACGCGGTCGAGTTGGTACTCCACCGGATCCTCCACCGTGACTACTTTCTCACTCGTGAGGCTACGGCGCGAGAGCGTACCGTAGAGCGTCGTCGTCTTCCCCGATCCAGTCGGACCGGTGACAAGGATGAGACCATGCGAACGCTCGGCCGCGTCCACAACCGCTTGCAATATGTCAGCGGGCATGCCGAGCGCGGCGAGATCGGGCGCGACGCCACCGTGATTCAGGAGCCGAACCACGACGCTCTCACCGCTGAACGTCGGTACGGTTGAAACGCGCAGGTCCACGGCATCCGCGTCCAGGCGTGCACGGATGCGTCCATCCTGTGGCCGGCGTCGCTCGGCGATGTCAAGGCTCGCGAGCAGCTTGATGCGCGACACTACCGCGGCGTGCAGACCGGCAGGCGCATCGGGACCTGGCACAAGGACACCATCAATACGAAAGCGAACATCGGACGTGCCATCAGGGCGCGTCTCGACGTGAATGTCCGATGCACGCTGATCGTGCGCCTCTTTGAGCAGGAAGTTGACGTATCTGACGACCGGCGGCTGCGTCGCGAGATTGCGCGCGTCGGTGTCAACGGGAACATCTACGTTGTGCTCTAGCTCCACGGCGTCACGCACCGTCGCGAGCTTCTCGACACGCTGCTGAAAAGACTGCGCATCGATCGGGACGCGAACGACGGTGCGTGAATAAATGCGTGTCAACTCACCGCATGCTACGGCAATGCGCGAGTCAGGTGTCGCGGGTGCGACTGCAACATGAACATTATCTCCGGTCACCTAGTACGGACAAACGCCGTAGTGGAGGAGATATTCCCGTGTTATTTCACCGGGAAGCATGGTGACCGGCTCACAACTCTCAGCAGCAGGCAAATACACGATGCGGTGAACGGCAAAGGTTCGTGCGCAATGTGGTGCGGGCTACAGGTGCGGAGTACTGGCGCGAGAATATATGTGTACGGTTCGCGAGCGCAAGACCACCTAGGGAATCCTTCTGTCAATCTGGCCTAAGCGGGTGCGATGTGTCTTGGAATCGCAGTCCGTGGCGCGGTATCGCACCGCTGTAGAAGCTGCGCCGCCAAGAAGCGACTGATCGCGCGTGCTATCAGCATCCCAGTGCCACTCGGGTCACTGCCGTTCACCGGATCATTGCCCGCGAACACGTAGAGGTTGATCCCTCCGTCGGTACCGATCGGTCCTCCTGAACGAAGCGGCCCAGCTGTCGGTCGTACCAGCGGTTACGAACGTAGTAGAGGCCCACCGCATCGCAATTCCAGACGATCCCTTTCCACTCCTGATTCTCCGCAGCTTGGCCTAGGCAGTCGAAGTTCCTACTGCCACTATCGCTTGGAGAGCCAGAGCCAGAACTTCCCGAATACATCAGCGAAGCGCATAGCAATGCTTATAGAAACGGTGACGAAGCCGAAGAGAAATAGACCTAAGGCCACCCAGAGGAGAAGCCCATCCGCAGGCGCCACGACGAAACCTAGTAGGACCCCTCCCATCCCGATCACAAGCCCGATCAAGGACACGAGAAGCTGGTAATCTGAGCGAGGGATAGCCCTACGCAATCGCATCATGGCGAAGCCTCCGGAAAAGCCGACGGTTCAGGTATTGGTCGTTCTAGGGACACAAGCGACCAAGGACGTTGCCGAGCACGGGGATACGCGGGGATACACCAGTTATTGTTTTTCACTGGGCCGCCAGCAGCCTCGAATCCGAAACCCCAACCACCGCGAACGCGAGGTGCCGGTATGGTGATGCTCCAGTTCCCATTCCCATCATTGGTCGCTGATCCGCCGAATGCAGGACCCCAACCCACATTCGCCTCGACCTGCCCTGCGGTAGAAGTGCCACTTGTCAGTGGAGCACCGCGGCTGAACCCGGAGGTTACGCCCAACCCCAGGAAGGCACCGATCCCACCTTCTATAGCCCCCGAGGCTTGGAAAAAGAAAGATCCTGAGCTAGTTAGTCCACCAGAGAACCCACCGCTCAGAAAGACACTCACGAGCGTCACGGGCCCCCCAACTGTCCCGCTAGCACCAAGCGAGAGCGTGCATTCCTTCTTCGACTCCAACTTCGGCTTCGGCCGCGCCGGAGTAGCAGCGGGACTACAGCAGCCCCCTCCACTCCCACTGCCTCCGCCGAAACTACCTCCCCCTGAGCCACCGCTGCCAAGTTCCTCAAGCAGGTTCTTGAACGCAGACGACCAGTCCGTTGCAGCGCCATTGGTGCTGCTGGTCTCTAAACACGGCAGGCCTGGATCGTAACACTCCCACTCGGGTCACTCCCGGTCACCGGATCGTTGCCAGCGAACACGTAGACGTTGATCCCTCCGTCGGTACCGATCGGGTCTTCCTGGATGAATCGGCCCAGCTCGGGGTCGTACCACCGCCCTCGCATGTAGTACAGGCCCACCACATCTCCTTCCCAGAGCAGACCCTTCCACATCAGCCTGCTATTAGCATTGCCGCTCACGCGCGGTATGCCCCAAGCGTCGTAGCTAATCGTCTGCGTGACTGACGTGCCCTCAGCGGTTCCTTCATGCGTGCCGATCACGTTCGATGTCGCCGCATGGTCGACATGTTTTACAACCGTGCAGTGGCTCAGATGTCGTAAGCGCATGAGCCGCTCAAGCACAAGCAAGGCCATGGATTTAGATACGGGTTGCGGGAGTTTTGCTCCTACGCTGAATCCGCCTCTGGGGAACACACCTGCCCATGTCGTAGGGCCGCCCAGCGTACCCGATGGAGCGCGACGCGGCTCGGCGACCTGGGCGCCTGCGGCCCGTGTTGAGACCCGGCCCGCGAGCGAGCGCGGGGCGAGCTAACCGCTCCGCTGCCGGGCGGGAGCTCAGTGATGAGCGAAGTCGATCGCAACGGCGATGACCCAAATCAGCCCCGCTGCCACCCAGAACCGGCCGCTGCGTCGCTGCCCGCGGAAAAGTATGATCGCACCCCACGTCAGATTGACCAAGGTGTAAGCAGCCAAAATCGGCAGCACATAGAGGGCCCAGATGAACGGCTCTCCTGTGAGCGAGTGGATGCCGAGCGCGCGCTCCTCGGGGATAGCCCAACTGTGCGAAGCCCGCGCGACATACAGGATTGCCCCGAT
>JBPCNJ010000137.1:0-3358 GCA_051001375.1 Gemmatimonadaceae bacterium | reverse complement strand
TCGCGAACGGCACAGCCAGGCTCGCCGCCGTGTGAGCAGTCGTTGAAACGACACTGTCTGATGAACGGACGGAATTCCGGAAAACACTGGTCCAGCTGGTCCGCGCCCAATCCCCAGACACCGACTTCACGCAGACCGGGCGTGTCCGCGACGTAGCCGCCGCGTGGCAGCGGATGCAGCACCGCGCCCACTGTGGTATGCCGTCCCTTGTTCACCGACTCGCTGATCTCGCCCACACGCAGATTGACACCGGGATACATCGTGTTGAGAAGCGACGATTTGCCCACGCCCGACGGACCACTCAGCGCGCTGATCTTGCCGTCCAGCGCCATGTGCAAATTGTCCAACCCCACGTCATGCTTGGCGCTCGTGAGATACAACGGGTATCCGGCCGCGACGTAATCCGCGAAGCGAGCGCGAACATCCTCCTCCGGAACCAGCTCGGCCTTGTTGATAACGATGGACGAGCGCAGACCGTTCGCCTCCGCGATAACCAGAAATCGATCCAGCATGCGCGGGTGTGGCTCCGGATTGGCCGCCGCGAACACGATCACCACCTGATCCAGGTTGGCCACCACGACGCGCTCGCCAACGCGGCCACCCGGCTCCCGACGCGCGAGCTGCGAACTGCGCGGCGCGATCTCATCGATCGCCCACGTCCCTCCGCGCTCGTCTTCGCTAAGCGTGACGCGGTCACCGACCGACAGCTTGAGCAGCGCCTCGACGCGCACACGCTTGAGTCGGCCACGAAGTGAGGCTTCAATCATCTCGTCATCATCGGTGCGCACGCGCCACACGCCGCCGGTGCCCGATATCACCACGCCGTGCTTGGACTCGTCGCTTGAATCGTGCTCGGTTGCGATGTCGTGAGTCACGAGCCATTCACGAGTGGCTCACGCGTCGTTCATCGCTTCATACCACGCACGCGATGACCCACGTGCTGACTGGCGTTCGCGGTCGATCAGGTCGTCCAGCATTCGCTTGGCGCCGTTGAGCGGCGTGGCGCCGAGCTTGGCGCGCGACACCTCTACGTCATCGTCGAAGGTGAGATATTCGGTCTCGAGATGCGCTGAGGCAACGGGGTCGCCGCGCCGCCAGCGGACAAAGAGGAAGTATGAGCCATACCAGCCGCGCGGATCACGCACCTCCTCGGTGACGATCTCGACGCTGTATGAAGCGTCATCCTTTCCCTCGAACGCGGCTGGCCGCGCGTGAACAGCGCGGTAGCCGCCCACGGTGTTTGCGTCGCCTGCGGAGTGGTCAGCGGGATGAAAGTTTCCCATGATGTGTGTTGCGCCTCGTTCTAGCGTGTGGCCGTATGGCGCGGCGTCAGGAACGCCCGCGCACGAGCTCTTTTACAATGTTGCCGGTCATGAACGCGACATTGGCGGGACGTTCAGCCAGTCGGCGCATCAGGTAAGGATACCACTGTGTTCCGAACGGGACGTAGCAGCACATGCGGTATCCATCGCGCACGAGTTGCTCCTGCAGGTCACGTCGCACTCCGTACAGCATCTGGAACTCGTACTGATCGGTCCTGATGTCCTCATCGCGCGCGAATCGCCTGGCTTCGGCGATCATCGCCTCGTCATGCGTCGCGATGCCGGGATAGTTGCCGTCCCGCATCAGCGTCTGCATGCAGCGGACGTAGTTCGTGTCCACGTCCTTCTTGTCGGGGAACGCGACCGTGGCGGGCTCCTTGTATGCGCCCTTGCAGATGCGAACACGGGCGCCGAGCGAGCTCATGTGCTCCACATCCGCAAGGGAGCGGTACAGATAGCTCTGGAGCACGACGCCCACGGTGCCACGATACTCCGGATACAAGCGCTGCTCGAACAGCTCCAGCGTTTTCTGCGTGTACTCGCTCGCCTCCATGTCCAACCGCACGAAGCTGTTGTACTTGCGCGCGCGGTCCAGCACGTCGTGCATAATGGAGATGCACAGCTCCTCGGAGAGGTCCAGCCCCATGGCCGTGAGCTTCACACTCACGTTCGCGTCCAGCTTCTCGCGCTCAATACGATCGAGGATCTTGAGATACTCAGCACCTGCGGCCCGCGCCTCGCTCTCGTTGTGGACACTCTCGCCCAGCAGGTCGAGCGAAGCGGTGATGCCGCGCTTGTTCAGCTCGCGAACTGCAACCACCGCGGAGTCCAGAGTCTCGCCGGCAACGAAGCGTGAGGCGAACCCTTTGGCGATCTTGTTCGTGCGAACGAACTTGAAGACCTTGGGCTGGTTTGAGAGATACAGCAGCGCGTTACGAAGCATCTGTTGAAAGCATGGATCAAGGAGAGAGGCGGAGCACCGGGTACGACTTGCCGGGTGCCAGCGCCGAATCAAAGAAGTTCCAATCTAGCAGCCCATCATCCGACTCGGGTTCCAGCAGATAAGCGGCCAGGATGCCCAGCCGGCCGTCAACGGACACGACAAAGCCACGGCCACTCGGCGCCGCTGCACCGCGCCAGTGTCCCGTCACGTGTGTCTCATTGTGACCCTGAAAGGCCCGACCAGCGTGGGACACCGAGTCGATCAGGAACTCGCTGACCCGAGCGCCAGGAGGGAGAACGGCGGATATCGGCGCAATCCTGACGCCATGTTGGCGCAAGTTGTCGAGAACTTTTCCGTATTCTTCCGGCACCCAGTACGCCCGCTGTCGCCGAACCAGGAGAGTCGGCTCGAACCGGTCGTACACGGGCACGGTCTGGGTGACGAAGCGTCCCGTTCGGCGGATTCCCGGAGGCACGCCCGGCTGCGTCACCGCCGATTCGCCGGTGCGACGGAGGATCTCGAACGTTACCGGCGCATCGAATGGATGCGTAGTGAGCTGCGCGCGTACGGCAACGCTGCTGCCGCCGACGTTCCCGATGTCGCGCGCGACCTGACGCAGCGCTGCAAGGGCGCTGTGGTGCCGAGCGGCTGAGGACAGGATCTGGCGCACAAAGGCGTAGGTCGAAGCAACGCGTCGCTTGAACGGGTCGTGCGAGTAGGCCTCACTCAGGATCGAGACGCGGCCACGGATACCGTAATAGTTGGTGCCGAAGCGCGGCCTGTGATCGTACGTGTACCAACCATGCTTCACAGTGTCCGTAATGTCGTGCTCCTCGTACACGCTGCCGAAGTTGCCATAGTCGAACACTTCAAACCCATGTCGGTGCATCGACGCGCGAAGCTCCGGGAGAATGGAATCACGCGTCAGCGTTCCAGCGAAGTCGGCAGCGTACGCGGCTGGATTGAGCGACGGCGAATAGGTGAGTGCGTAACCGTGATAGCTGCCGTCCGTGGTGTGCAGATCCACATACACGTCCGGGTCCCACGCATCGAACATGGCGAGCGATGCGCGCGTCTCCGGCGCCTCGGCCTT
>JBPCNJ010000136.1:0-7697 GCA_051001375.1 Gemmatimonadaceae bacterium | reverse complement strand
TGCACGGTTCACCCCTAGCGCGCTCCTTGGGTTCTGCGCGGGCGCGCTCGCACTTTGTGGTGCGATAGGCTGTGGCAGCGGTGAGCACCTCGATTCCAAGCCGAGCGTGAAAAACGCTACCGCGGCCAACACCGTCGCGAACACCCCGGGCACCGAATCACGGGACGACTTCGGTCAGCCGATCGACCTGTCGCGACCGCCCGCACGAGTCGTCTCGCTGAATCCGACGACCACCGAGATCATGTACGCGATTGGCGCACAGTCGCGTCTGGTCGGCCGGTCACACTGGGATAAGTGGCCTGCCGCGGCCAAGTCGAAAGCAGACCTGGGCGACGGTATTCGCCCCAACGCCGAGCAACTGATTGCGGCGCGTCCGGATCTCGTGATTCTGTATGCGACAGGATCAAATCGGGACGCCGCGGCGCGTCTCGCACACGCGGGTATCCGGACTCTTTCGCTCCGCATCGACACCGTGCATGACTTTGACCGCGCGACTCGAATGCTCGGGCGCGTACTCGGCGATAGCGCCGCTGGAGCGCTCGTCGCAGACTCCGTTGACCGGTCATTGCGTCGCATACGCGAGGCAACGCAGGCCCTGCCGCACCCCACGGCTGTGTGGCGCCTGGCCGATCGGCCACCGATGGTTGTCGGCGGTGGCAGCTTTATGAGCGAGCTGCTGCGGGACGCGGGCGCACGCAATCTGTATGCAGGTCTACCGCAGCCATCGCCAGTCGTCGCCATCGAAGATGTGGTGATTCGGAATCCGGATTTCCTCATTGTCGGTGGTGACATCGGCGCCAGCAGCACGTTGCACGGTGCGTGGAGCTCCGTGCCCGCCGTACGTAAGGGAAGCGTGGTTTCCGTGCCGAGCGATCTGGTCGCGCGCCCTTCCGTGCAGATGGGCGCCGCCGCTGCCGCGCTCGCTCGAGCACTGCACCCGGATCTGGTGTTGAGGTGATCGCTCACCGAAGTTGGCATTGGACGGCCGCCGGCCTTCTCCTGTGCACACTCGCCGTGGTCGGCGTTCTGTTCGGCACAGTGCCGCTGCGACTGGGCGATGTCGCTTCAGCATTCGGCGGCTCAGCGACTGCTTCGACGCGCGAAATAGTTCTGACGCTACGCGCGCCGCGCGTGTTGCTCGCCGCACTGGTCGGTATTGCTCTGGGGGCAAGTGGCGCAGCGCTCCAGGCGACGCTGCGCAACGCTCTCGCCGAGCCGTATCTGCTCGGCGTGTCCGGGGGCGCCGCGGTCGGGGCAGTGGCCGGACTGGTGCTCCGCATCCCAGTGGCGTTGTCGCCGGTGGCGGCATTCGTTGGTGCGTCGATCGCGGTAATGCTCGCCCTCGGCATCGCGCACGGGACACGGTCAGCGTCGCACGCCGATGTGCGAACGATGCTCATGGCGGGTGTTGTCGTGGGTGCGTTCGCCAATGCGGTAATTATGATCGTGCTCGCGAACGTTCCGCTCGACACCATCCGAGGTGCCCTCTGGTGGATGATGGGATCGGTGGGAGATGCATCCTGGCGCAACGTAATGTGGCTCGCGATCTACGTCGCTGTCGGGTTCAGTTACCTGTACTGGTACGGACCGGAGATCGACGTTCTCACGCTCGGTGAAGAGAGTGCCGCGGCGCTGGGCGTGGACGTCCAGCGTAGCACGAGACGCATCTTTCTGGCGAGCGCGCTGCTGGCTGCCGCGAGCGTGGCTGCGGCCGGCCTGGTTGGATTTGTCGGTTTGATAGTGCCGCACATAGTGCGTGCCGCGGGCGTGTCGCGAGTGCGGCCCCTGCTACTTGGAACAGCGGTCGTCGGCGCGACACTCGTAATCGGCGCAGATCTCATTGCGCGCGTCGCTATCCGTCCTACGGAACTTCCGCTCGGCGCCGTGACCGCCGTGCTTGGCGTGCCGTTCTTCTTGCTCCAACTACGACGCGCGCGATGATCCGGTATCGCGACGTGACCGTCAGCTATGGTGAGGGAGCGCCCGACGCGGTGCACAACGTCTCATTCAGCGCCGAACGTGGGACGGTAACCGCCCTAGTGGGGCCAAATGGCAGTGGTAAGAGCACGCTCGTGCGCGCGATGTTGCGAACAGTCCGGCTCGTATCTGGCGAAATCTGCATTGACGGCGTGGAGATTGACTCAGTCGGGCGCGCAGAGTTCGCGCGCACGGTTTCCGTTGTGACTCAGCGCGAGGATACAACGTTCGTCCGCACCGTGCGCGAGCACATCGAGTTGGGTCGCTTCCCCCATCGAGGGCAGCATGGCGGTGATGCCGCGGCAGTGATCGATGCCGCTGAGCGGGCCGGCGTGGTGACCCTGTTGGACCGACCGACCGACGCGATCTCCGGGGGCGAGTGGCAACGCGTCCGCGTAGCGCGCGCCCTGGCACAGGGCGGGGGAGCGATTGTCCTGGACGAGCCCACCGCGTTTCTAGACATCGCTCACGAGATGCAGATGTTCGAGATGTTAGCAGCGTTGGCGGCGTCCGGGATCGCAGTAGTTCTTGTAAGTCACCAACTGAATCTCGTTGCGCGCTTCGCGAACAGCATTGTGTTGCTTCACCACGGAAAGGTCGCCGCGACCGGAGCGCCCGAGGCGATAATGCGCGGCGACCTGTTGGAATCCGTCTACGGCTGGCCTCTGGTTGTCACGCGCGACCCAGCAATAGGCGCGCCCGCACTCGTCCCGTTGCGGCGTACACACTAACTCGATGAACGAATCCATGAACAAATACATGAACAAATACATGAACCGAATCAAAACTGTTTCACGCGTGGCCCTCTCGGCATCTATGCTTAGCGCGTTCTGCGCTCCAGCAATCAGCTACGCGCAGCAGGGCGATAGTACTGTGCTCGCACCCGTCGTCGTCACCGCGACGCGCATACCTACTGCCGCATCATCACTCACGCAGCCGGTTACGGTGCTTTTGGGTCAGGATCTCCGGGCACGCGGCGTCACCACCGTGGCTGAGGCGCTGCGTTCCGTACCGGGCGCGAGCGTTGTGCAGAGTGGATCGTTCGGTGCTGTAACGTCGCTATTCCTCCGTGGCGGCGAGAGCCGCTACACCAAAGTGTTGATCGACGGCGTGCCTGTTAACGCCGTTGGCGGTGCGTTCTTCTTTCAGAATCTCACGCTCGACAATGTGGAACGAATCGAAGTTGTCGAAGGACCGGGTAGTGCGCTGTACGGTGCCGACGCTCTCACCGGTGTCATCCAGATATTCACCCGCCAGGGCGGCGGTCGTGGTACGTTGGACGCGTCCGCACGTGCCGGCTCCTACGGCACTCGCGAAGGCTCGGCTTCCCTGTCCGGAGGCATCCCATCCGCCGATTACACGCTTGGCGCGGGGTGGCATCAGACCGACGGTGTCATCCGCTTCAACAACCAGTACTCGACTGGCACGCTGAGCGGCGCGTTGAGGCTCGCTGCGGGGGCACGGTCAGTCGTCCGTCTCACGTCGCGCTACTCGTCCTCGATCTATCACTTCCCAACTGACTTCAGCGGTGTCCCTAACGACACCAACTCGTACACCAGCCAACATCGTCTCGTCCTCGGTGCCGACGCTAGCCACGCGCTCACCTCCGCTGTCACGCTCAGGCTGCTCGCGGGGGACAATGAGGTGCACGACCTGTCGGAGGATACGCGCGCCCAGAAAGCAGGCGGCTTCGTAAAAACCTCCGCACCCGCGACCGGGTACCGCCGCCGGCTTGACGCTCGGGTTGAAGCGGCGACCGGCCCGCGTGCCACACTCACGCTCGGCTCCGACTACGAGATGGAAGCGGAGCGCGCAAAGGTCGTAAGCTACAACTACACTACGTCGCCCGACGGCGTTACTGGCGACATCGTGCCCGGCGGTGACGACCACCGGATCACGCGCGGTTACTACGCCGCCGCTCAGGGCGTGCCACTGCCGCGCGTGTCGTATGACGCCAGCGCGCGTTACGACAACCACTCCGACTACAAGGATGTTACCACCTACCACGCCGGCGCTGCCGTTGAGCTGTGGAACGGTGTGCGCGTACGCGGCTCATACGGTACCGGCTTCAACGCGCCCGCATTTTATCAGACCCAAGGCTCAGCATACAACCGGGCCAATAGCGCGTTGCAGCCGGAGCAGGTGCACACGCTGGATATCGGACTGGAGCAGTCGCTGCTTTCCGGAAAACTGCACGCCAGCGTTGCGGCATTTGATCAGCACTTCAGCCAACTGATCCAGTACGTGCCCGGGCTCAATGGCGGACCGCCCGCTTACGCGGAGATCACGCCCGCGTACTATGACAACCTCACGCAAGCTCGCGCGCGGGGATACCAGGCGAGTGCGCAGCTCGCCCTTGGCCGGGCGTGGTCCGCCTCGCTCAACTACACCCAGCTTCTGGCACACGTATATGCCGTACCCGCTGACTTCGGCGGCTCGCTCAAGCCAGGTGACGCGCTGTTGCGCCGCCCCAGCCACTCCGGCAGCGGGCTCGTGTCCTACGCCGCGAAAGCTGGTTGGTTCGCGTCGCTCAACGCAACCTACGTCGGCAAACGCCCCGATATGGATTTCGCGGTTTTCCCTTCGCCAACTGTAACGCTTCCGGCTTATGTCAAGTTGGATCTGGCCGGGAGTGTGGATCTCCTGCGCACCGCATCGCGCACGCTGGCTTTGACTGCTCGCGTCGACAATGCATTGGACAGGCCGTACGAGGACGTACTTCATTTCCCGGCGCCGCGCCGTACCGTGCTGATCGGCGGACGCATTGCTGCCATTCAGTAGCCGCCGACCTGGTCATGCATGAACCCGCCCGTGTTCGCACGTGGTGCCACCTGGTTAGATTCCGAGCATGTCGCTCCTCGTCACACAGGCGACGGTGCTGCACGCCTTTGACTATCTCGAGACATCGCGCGTACTGCGCCTGTTGACGCGCGAGAGCGGCCTGCAATCCGTGTTGGCCAAGGGTGCGCGCCGTACGCGCGGCCGCGTGGGAACTGGCGTCGATCTGTTCGCCGAGGGTGAGGCACAACTGTACTTCAAGCCAACGCGCGATCTGCAGACACTCGCAGTATTCGATGTGTCCCGCTCCCGGACCGCTCTGGCGCTGGACATGCGCCGTTTCGCTGCCGCGTCGGCAATCGCTGAATTGGTGCTGCGTATTGCGGGCGACGAGCCGAACTCCGCGCTGTTCGATAGCGTCAGCGCTTCCTTCGATGACGTAGCGCTGGCGACCGACGACGCGATCGTGGCCCACGCTCTCGCTGCCGCATGGCGTGTCGTTGCAGCCGCCGGCTTTTCCCCTTCGCTGGACGACTGCGCCAACTGCTATACGACTATCCCATCGGAAGACGCGGTCTCGTTCTCGCACCCGGCTGGCGGTGCGCTCTGCGCACGTTGCGGCAGGCTCACCGCCACCGCGCGCAAACTTCCCGCCGAGGCGCGCGACCTGCTACGCGGTTGGCTATCCGGCGCAAGTGTGGTGCAGATCGGCGCTGCATCAGCGCGCGCGCACCAGCGACTGCTTCGCGAGTTCCTTCGCGAGCACCTGAGAGACGATCGTCCGCTACGCGCGTTCTCGATGTGGGAGACAGGCTTTGGCTCGAGCGCGGAACCGGCGCGATGATCATCGGCACGGCCGGTCACATCGACCACGGTAAGACGGCGCTGGTACACGCGCTTACCGGCGTCAACACGGACCGGCTTCCCGAAGAGCGGAAGCGCGGAATAACCATCGAGCTGGGCTTCGCTCCGCTCCGGCTGGATTCGGGCGAGGTGATCAGCATTGTCGACGTCCCCGGTCACGAGGGGCTCGTACGAACCATGGTCGCCGGCGCATCCGGAATCGACGCGGCGCTCGTCGTCGTCGCCGCAGATGAGGGAGTGATGCCGCAGACGCGAGAACATCTGCGCGTTCTCTCGGCGCTCAACGTGTGCGCCGGGCTCGTCGTGCTCACCAAGTGCGATCTCGTTGACGACGAATGGATGCCGCTCGTCATCGACGACGTGCGCTCTGCACTGGCGGGTTCTTCACTGTCGGCCGCGCCTGTCGTGCCCGCGTCAGCGCGTACCGGGCTCGGCATCGCGTCGCTCAGATCGGCGCTCGCTTCGCTCTCCAAGGTGCGGCCTCCGCACCCCCCGGGCGATCTGTTCAGGTTTGTTGTGGATCGCGCATTCACGCTCAAAGGAACCGGGACCGTTGTCACCGGAACCGTGTGGAGCGGTCGATTGGATGTTGGTGCGCAGGTGCGATTATACCCGGGCGGTGCCGTGTCACGCGTGCGAGCGATTCACTCGCACGGTCAACTGATGCACGCTGCCGAACCCGGCAACCGATTCGCGCTGGCGCTTGCCGATGTCTCACCGGGCGCCGTTCCGCACGGGACCCAGATTGTCAACGGCGCTGCGTGGGCCGAGACGCGCGTTATCTGCGCTGATATTCGCGTTGGCGGGGGCGGCCGCTCGCAGCGCGGGTCGGACCGTGACTTGCTGCTGTACGTTGCCGGTTCCGAGGTCCGCGCTCGCATCTCGCGGCTCGCTCCCAACGCTGACCCGCTCGCAAACCCGGACCCACTCGCCAACGCGGTCCCACAATCAGCAGCCCCGTCGGGTGAACGCGTCAGGATAGTCCTCGACCGCCCCGTCCTCACGCGGCGTGGCGACAGATTTGTTCTCCGGACCGCCTCGCCGCTCGACACCGTAGGCGGGGGCACCGTTGTTGACCCGATGCCGGAGCGCGGTGCGCGCGGCGCGTGGCACGCCGTGGACACGTCGCCCACCGCGCGGCTACAACATTTGCTGCAGGCGGGCGACGTCACCGGTGTATCGTCCGCCTTTCTCCCCGTTCGGCTGGGCATCGCGCCCGCAGCCGTGGCCCCAACCGTGTCAGCCGCTGGCGGCGTGCTGCTTGGGCCAGTCGCCGTCAGTTCTGCCGCTCTCGACCGGCTTCTCCAATCCGTCCAGACGCGACTGTCCGAGTGGCGCGCCTCCAACCCCCTGGAGGGCGGCTATCCACTAGCGCGCCTCCGCGAGGAAATCGCCTGCGCCGCCAGCGCGGTGGACCACGTGGTCGAGAGGCTATGCGCCGGCGGGCGCTACGCTGTCACAGATGGGCTGGTACAGGTCCGCAATGAGCAACCTTCACTCAGCCAATTTGACACAGATCTGCTGGCGCGACTACTGCGTCTGATCTGTGATGCGGATGTTCAGCCGCCGTCGGTTCAGGAGATCGTCGGTCAGTTTGGCAGTCGGGCGGAGTCGCTACTCCGTTTTGCTGCCAGGCGCGGAAACCTTATCCCGGTAGAAAGCGTCAGATACTATGACGCGGGCGTAACATCCAAGCAGATCGGCCGGATGCGTGAGGTGATGCAGCCGGGCAGGGAGTACGCGCCACAGGAACTTCGCGACATCCTGGGTGTCTCTCGTAAGTACCTGATCCCGTTCCTGGAGTATTGCGACAGGACCGAAGTAACCGAGCGTCGCTCTAGCGGTCGTGTGATTAACGGAGTAACTTCGCGGTGAATGTTTACGTTGGCCGAACACTTGTTTAGGAGCTCGAACTAGGATTCTTTCTCGTTAGCCTGAGGTAGAACATGAGGTTGCGTTGGGCGGCACTCGGTTTGGTGCTCGCATTCAGCGCGCTCGCGCCGAGATCGGCGGTGGCTCAAGCAGCTTTTGCTGATGCCGGCCGAGATCACGGGTCTGGGTCGGAGTTGGGACAGAAT
>JBPCNJ010000135.1:0-8392 GCA_051001375.1 Gemmatimonadaceae bacterium | reverse complement strand
GTGCTGCCAATCTCCACGCCTTCGAGTCCCGCAAGCGCGACGATATCGCCCGCTGGCGCGTTCTCGACCTCAATGCGATCAAGGCCGTCGTACGCGAAAAGCTTGGTGATCTTGGCCTGCTCAGGAGTGGCAGTCGTCTCCATGGCGAGCAACACGACCGGCGCGCCGACCCTGGCGGTGCCACGCTCGATGCGTCCGATCGCGAGCCTACCCAAATAGGGCGAGTGGTCGATCGTGGAGCACAGCATCTGGAAGGGCGCGTCCACCTCGGTCGCCGGCGGTGGGACGTGATCCAGGATGGTCTGGAACAGCGGGGCCAGGTCGGTAGCCTCGGTATCCATGTCCATTGTGGCGACGCCCTGGCGTGCCGAGGCGTACACCACCGGTGCGTTGAGCTGCGACTCGTCTGCCTCGAGCTCGATGAACAGGTCCAGGATCTCGTCGTGCACGCGCATCGGGTCCGCACCGGGCCGATCGATCTTGTTGATGACGACGATCGGCGTACGGCCGAGCGTGAGCGCTTTCCGGAGTACGAAGCGCGTCTGCGGCATCGGTCCGTCGAAGGCATCCACCACGAGGAGGACGCCGTCGACCATGCGCAGAATGCGCTCGACCTCACCCCCGAAATCCGCGTGGCCCGGTGTGTCTACAATGTTGATCTTGGTTCCGTGCCAGGTAACTGATGTGTTCTTGGCCAGGATCGTTATTCCCCGCTCGCGCTCGAGCGGGTTCGAGTCCATCACGCGCTCGACCACGTTTTGGTTGTCGCGGAAAGCGCCACCCTGACGGAGCATCTTGTCCACCAGGGTAGTCTTGCCGTGATCGACGTGTGCGATGATGGCGATATTGCGAATGGGCTGCTGTTGTGGCATAGCCTTGGAATTTAACTAGAACGGAGCCCAAATCCCCCCCGGCAGCCGATTTGCGTATCTTTCGGGCTGTGCTGATACGCATCGCGACCGTGCTCGCGCTGGTCGTGCTCAACGCGTTCTTCGTGGGCGCGGAGTTCGCGCTGGTCCGCTCACGCAAAACACGCCTGGAAGCAATGGCCCGGACCGGCGACGGTCTGGCGCGCATCGCGCTACGAGCGACCAATAACATCAGCTCCGCGTTGTCGGCGAGCCAGTTGGGGGTCACGCTCACCAGTCTTGGGCTGGGATGGGTGGCGGAGTCCGCCCTGGTCGACTCGTTCACCAGCGGCGTCGCCCAGCTTCCGATCCCCATAGAGCTATCGGTCCGCGTAGCCATCGCGACCACGATCGCGCTGGCCCTGGTCACATATTTGACGGTCGTTTTCGGCGAGCTGACGCCCAAGACTGCGGCACTAAACAACCCCGAAAAGTGGGCTCGCTATCTCGTACCATCGCTGATGGTCTTTGCCTGGGTTGCTCGCCCGTTTACCTGGGTGCTCAACCGATCCGCGGTGACGGTGCTCAGGGTAATGCACCAGAAACCGGTGCCGGCCGAAGAAGCGGTGCACTCACCCGAAGAGCTGCGCATGCTCGTGGAGCAGAGCGAGGAGGGGGGCGCGATCGAAGAGCAGGATGCCGCTCTGCGGGATGCGGTAGTTGACTTCGCGGATAAGAACGCGCGCGAGGTGATGACCCCGCGCATGGAAATTGTCGCTCTCGACATCAACTCGACGCTGCAGGAGATTGTCGCAACGGTGAGCGACAGCAGGCTGTCGCGGTTTCCCGTTTTTGACGAAACGATCGACGATATAGTCGGACTGATCCTGGCCAAGGATCTTATCCCAGTGCTGGCCGAGCGCAACGACACGTTCGCGCTGCGGCCGCTCATCCGGCCGGTGTACTTCATCCCCGGCTCACGCGAAGTCGAAGATGTGCTGTCCGACTTCAAGCGTCGCAAGGAGCACATGGCGATCGTGCTGGACGAGTACGGTGGCACGGCCGGCGTCGTAACGATGGAGGATCTGCTGGAGGAGATCGTCGGCGAGATCCTGGATGAGTATGATGTTGCCGAGGACACAACGGTGCACACCACGACAGGTGAGACGCTCGTGCCAGGGGCGACCAATGTCAGTGAGCTGAACGAGCAGTTTGGGACGGCCGTTCCCGACGATCACTACACCACGATTGGCGGCTACGTGTTCGGCGCGCTCGGGCGGCTCCCGGCGATCGGCGACCACGTCGTCGCGGGCGGCGCGACGTTCACAGTGGTGGAGATGGAAGGGCGCAAGATCGACACCCTAGCGATGGATTTGCGTCCACCCGCGGCTGCTACATCTGAGGAAGAGTCAGCCGCGTAGCGTCGCCGGAGCGTTGCCTGTATCGCTGCCCATATTGCTGCCCGCGATGCGGCGTGCAATTCTGGCGCACAGTCGCGTCGCCGCGATGAAGCTGGACGGGTCGGCGATCCCCTGCCCCGCTATATCCAACGCGGTACCATGATCGGGTGATGTGCGTGGAAACGGCAGCCCGAGCGTGACATTTACCGCCTCGCCGAACGACGCAACTTTGATCGCGGTCATCCCCACGTCGTGATACGGCGCTATCACAGCATCGAACGCGCCGCGCATTGCTCGCACAAACACGGTGTCCGCCGGAAAGGGACCCAGCAGCCCCGCTTCACGAGCGACCGGAGTGAGCAGCGTGTCGTCCTCATCGCCGAACCGACCACCGTCGCCGGCATGAGGGTTGAGAGCGCAGAGCGCAATCCGCGGCGACTCGATTCCAAACCATCGCTCCAGACCGTCGCGTGTAACCTCGGCCGCCTGGATAATCGCGTCGCGCGTTACCGCGTCGGGAACATCGCGAAACGCGAGATGCGTGGTCGCGAGCACCACGCGCAGTCTGTCGGACGCGAGCATCATCGCCACGCGTGATCCAGTGAGATCGGCCAGCATCTCGGTGTGTCCCGGAAAGTCGTAGCCACCGGCGAGTAGCGCCGACTTGTCGATCGGCGCGGTGACGATCCCATCCACCCGCGCGGCGCACGCTAGCTCGATCGCGCGAACGATAGCGTCGCCACTCGCGCGGCCAGCTGCCGCCTTGGTATCGGCGGCAGCTCCCACGGACCAACTTTCGATCGAGATGTCCACCGGAACGCCACAGCCGTTTGGGCCGATGACGACGAGATCGCACTCATCGCGTAAGGCGCTATCCGCGAGTGCCGCGGCGACGATCTCAGGACCGATGCCGCGCGGGTCGCCGACGGTTACCGCGAGCCGCGGCTTGACATACCCGTGAGATTCAGCGCGCGGCATCCAGCTGCATCGCTAGAGGCGTAGTGACACGTAGGTTTCCTTCCGAAGCGCATCCAACAGGGCCCGCGTCTGCTTCTCGGCCGCGAGCTGGGCCCGGATGTTGTCTCGGACCTCAGCGAGCGAGTACTCCCCCGGCTCGGTACGCGACACAACCTGCACCACCGCGTACTTGGTGCTCCCGGTTGCGGTTGCAAGCGCAAATGGATTGGCTACGGCGGGCGCTTTCACACCAGTGAGCGCCGTGCGGTACGACGCGGGGAGCGAATCAATTGGGTAGGGCTGCAGCACGCCCTTCTCCTCGGCCGGATCGTGGTACTTGGCGACGAGCGAGTCGAAGCTCACGCCGTTGCGCCACTTCATCGCCACGGTGTCGGCGCGCAGCAGTGCGACGTGTACATCGTTGGAGTCTATCACGGGCGCGATCAGGATGTGGCTCGCCTTCACCTCGGCCGGCTGCACGCGGTCCACGCGAATGATGTGATAGCCGAAAGGCGTCTTGAACACTGGGCTCAGCTCGCCGGGCCGGAGCGCGAACATCATCGATTCGAACTCGGGGACAAGGCCGGAGCCGCGCCGATTCCAGCCGAGATCGCCGCCCACGTTCTTGGTACCGGGGTCCATCGATTCGCGCTTGGCCGTCTCCTCGAAGTTGGCGCCCTTCTTCAGCTCAACGAGAATTGAATCGGCCTTGACGCGCGCGCGCGCGTCGGCCGCGGCCGACGCCTTCGGCGCAACAACGATCTGACGGAACGCGATGGTCGCCGGACGCTTCTGAAGCTCGCCGCGTGCACGGTCGAACGCGGCAGTGACCTCCTCTTCCGTCACGCTGGCCGGCTTGGCGCGCTTCTGTAGCTCCGCGAAGGCTCGGCGCTGCAACTCGCGACGGCGAAACTGGTCCAACAAGGTACGGCGGTATTCCTCCGGACTGCCAAAGCCGGCGTTCTTCAGCTCGGTCCGGTACTCAGCGTCGCTCTGAAAATGCCCGCGGACATCCTTGATCTGACGATCCACAGCGGCCGTGATCTCTGATTCGGCGACGTCGAGCTTGAGATCCTTGGCTTGCTGCACCAGGATCTCCTCGTCCACCAGATCGTTCAGCACGTTGCGCGCGACCTCACGCTGACCGGCAACATCCACCGGCAGCTTCATGCCGGAAGCTCGCTGCTGATTCACGGCCGCTGCGAGATCGCTCCATGTGATTGCTGAACTTCCCACGACCGCGACGATGCGATCGACCGTATCGACCTGCGTCGCGCCCGCAACCCGAACGGGCACCGCACTGGCGGTCGGGCGCGACTGCGCGCCCCCCGTGAGCGGTACACCAACCAGGGCAACTGCCAGTGTGGTTGCGAGCGACTTGAGTAGCATGTGCTAAGGTGTCCGTGTGTTGGGTGGAACGGTTGCACCAGTGGCCGGTGCGGCTGGTGACTGAGCACCGCCCGTCGGCATTGGAACGGCCGTCGGTGGCTGCGCGGCATTGCGTGCGGAGTCGGTCGAGACATGCTGTTTCACAGCGCGCTCGACTGCGCGATCGATGCCCGCCGCGTTGAGCGAAGCGTCCATCTTCTCTCGTAGAACGTGCGATACCGGCTCCGGAACCTGAACGTACTGCGCCTGACCCGTTACCAATTGATCCATGTACTTGGTGATCCGTGCGTTGGCAACGCGCACGCGTTCGGCCGTGGACTTTGCGGTATCCGCCAGTGACTTGGGATCGATGCCGAGGGCGGTCCACGCCGCGTCGCGTGCGTGTGTAAAGCCGGTGTACATCTGCTGCATCTCGGTCGGGGTTGGGCCGAGCTTGGCGTTGTCGGCCGCCTGCACCACGAGGTCGTTGGTGACAAATGTCTTGACCAGCATTGTCACAACCGAATCGGGAGCAGTCTGGAGCTGGGCCTGCTGCTGCGCCAGCGCCTGCGGCGCAAATGAGCCGATCCACCTGGCCAGCTCGCCGGCGGTGAACTTGCCAGCGGTTGACGTCGCCAGGACGTTGCCGTCGCCCTTGTGCGCATCCGGATCCGCGATGACCTTGCGTGCCGTCGTGGCGGCATCAGACTTGAGCGCGATGTTGCCTTTCGACTGAATATTGGCGACGAAGGTACTCTCCGCCTGTTGCATCGATCGTCCCTTGGACGCCTGCAGTAGCTGGTCCCTCACCTCGTCGTATGTGGGGCGACGAATGATGTGGTATCCATACTCAGTCTCGATGACGGGAGAAATCTCGCCCGGCTTGAGCGCTACCAGCGCCTGCTCGAACTGCGGCACCATCTGTCCGCGGCGGAACAGTCCAAGTGAGCCACCACGCGCCGCTGACGGCGGGTCCTGGCTGTTGGCTTTCGCTAGCTGCGCAAAGTTGGATGCGTTGGCCTGAGCGCGAAGCGCTGCGGCCTTGGTGCGAGCGGCGGCCTTATCAGCCTCGGGAACTCCCTTTGTGACTAGCAGGATGTGCGACGCGGCCAGCACATCGCCGCTGTTGTACATCCGGCGCGCCGCGACACTGTCTACCGTTCCCCAGTTCTTCGATACGGTTTCGTAGTACTTGCGTGCCTTCATCGCGCCGATCGAGGCCCACATCGCGTCGTCGATCTGCTTGGTGCTCACCGCGGTGTCGCCCTTCGCCGCGGCCTGAGCCAGCAGCTGGTAGTCGATCCAGGTATTCGCGATAGTGGACGCCACTTCCTTGCGCGGTGGGACGGTAGCCTCGTTCAGAAGCGCGGCAAGTCTATCTACCGAAAGCTCCTCCGAGCCCGCGCGGGCCGCCGTGTCGACGTGTGCGGTCATCGCATCCTTCAGACCGCCGCACGCGGTCGTGGACACGACAAACGCCGCAACGGCGGCGAGGGCGAGCGATACTGATTTCATCTGCTAGTGGTTGGGGTAGGTTGGATCGACGTAAGAGCATGGGTCAGCCCGTCCAGGATGGACGCGCCGCCGAGCCGGGTAAGCTTCAACGAGAGAGGGTGCGCGCGGCGCACCTCTGCCTGGAATTGTACCTCTCGAAACGCCGTAGAGATCCCTTTCATCGCCGGGACCGCTGAACCTCTAAAGGTAATACGGGCCTCGTTGCCCCGCACGGAGATGGTCTCGATACCGGCCTTCCCGCCCAGCACGCGCAGCAGTGCCGCCGTGAAGAAAGCCTCCGCTTCGGGCGGCATCTTTCCGAACCTATCCCGCACCTCGGCGCGCAGCACGGCGATTGCGTCAGGCTCGGTCATGGCGGTGAGGCGCCGGTACACATCCAGCTTTGCATCTTGCGCCACGATGTAATCGTCCGGGATGTACGCCGCCGCGTCGAGTGACACGTCCGCTGGCTGCATCTTGGGAGCGTCGCCGCCGTGGGTCACTCGGTGGACTGTTTCATCCAGCATGCGCAGGTAAAGATCGAAACCCACGGCATGCACGAAACCCGATTGCTCAGGCCCGAGCAGGTTGCCCGCGCCGCGCAGCTCCATGTCTTTGAGCGCGATGCGATAGCCGGAGCCGAGCTCGGTGTGGTGCTCCAGAATCTTGAGCCTGCGCTCGGCGTCGTTGTCCAGAAAGTCCGGCGCCATGAGATAACAGTACGCGCGCCGATGCGACCTTCCCACGCGCCCGCGCAGCTGGTACAGCTGCGCCAGGCCGAACATGTCCGCGCGGTTGATGAACATCGTGTTCGCGTTCGGCACGTCCAGCCCCGACTCCACGATTAGTGTGGACACGAGCACGTCTACCTCGCCGTCGACGAAGCGACGCATGACCTTCTCCAACTCACGCTCGGGCATCTGACCATGCCCTACGGCGATGCGCGCGCGTGGAATAACGCGTTGGATGTGCTGCGCGATTGCATCGATTGTCTCGATCCGATTGTGAACGAAGAACACCTGTCCGCCGCGATCCAGCTCGCGCGATATCCCCTCATCGATGAGCCCATCGTCCCACGGCTCCAGGTACGTCAACACCTGCGACCGGTCGCGCGGAGGCGTCTGCATCAATGTCATGTCGCGGAGCCCCGCGAGCGATTGGTGCAGCGTGCGCGGGATCGGAGTCGCCGTAAGCGTAAGCACGTCGGTTTCAAGCCGGAGCTGTTTCAACCGCTCCTTGTGCTTCACTCCAAAACGATGCTCCTCGTCGATGATGATGAGACCGAGGTCACCAAACGTGACGTCGGGGCTGAGCAGGCGATGCGTTCCGATGATGACGTCGACCTTTTTTTCAGCCACTTCGCGCAGCACCGCGACCTGTTCCTTTGGCGTCTGGAATCGGCTGAGCACTTTCACGTTGATCGGGAAATCCGCGAAGCGATCGCCGAAGGTGCGCACGTGCTGATCGGCGAGAATGGTAGTGGGAACCAGCACCGCGACCTGACGTCCCGATTGCACGGCCTTGAACGCCGCTCGCACCGCGATCTCAGTCTTGCCATATCCGACATCGCCGACGAGCAGCCGATCCATCGGACGGGGCCGTTCCATGTCACCCTTCACGTCGACCGTGGCCTTGCGCTGGTCGGCGGTATCCTCGAACAAAAATGACGACTCCAACTGTCGCTGCCACGCACCATCCGGCATCGCTGGTGGTCGCGCGGCTACGGCGCGGCGAGCATACAGATCCAGCAGCTCGACGGTCATCTCCTGAATCGCGGAGCGTGTACGGTCTCGCTGCTGCGACCAGCGCCTCCCGCCGAGCTTGTGCAGGTGCGGCGGCGGAACATCGTCACCGATGTCGGTCGCTGACCGGTACCGCTCGATCTGGTCGATTCGATACAGCGGCACGTTCAGACGATCACCGCCCTCGTACTCGATAACGGCGACCTCCACGGTCGCTTCCTTGACGAACAATTTCTCTCTGCCACAACAGATTCCGACGCCGTGCTCCAGGTGCACAACATAGTCGCCGGGAGTGATGCCGCCCAGCGTGTCGAGTCCGCTGCCGGTACCGTACTTGCGCGATCGGCGGATGCGTCGCTCACGCCGGAAAATCTCGTGGTCGGTTAGCACCCGAAGCCCTTGGTGCGTCCCGCGCGGCGGAAGCATGAACCCGCCGGCCAGGACGCCGAGCGTGAGTGCGGCCGGAAGCGGATCGCGATCGCTGTGCGTTAGCAACTCTTCCAACCGTTCGATCTGACCCGCGTTGTCGCACAGGATCATTGTCGGAATCCCGTCGCGCACGAGCTTGTTCAGTAGCTTGATG
>JBPCNJ010000134.1:0-2930 GCA_051001375.1 Gemmatimonadaceae bacterium | reverse complement strand
TTTTTGGGAAGCAGTTGTTGCCCGCCACGCCCGCCAATGTCGCACAGGCGAATCGTTTTCTGGACAAATTAAAATTGGGCGATGGCACCAACGTCGAGGGCGCACTGGTGCGCGCGCTGTCGATGCGCGGCGTAAATGTGGTGGTTTTGATTACCGATGGCGTGCCCAATTACGGCGAACAAGATTTCGACAAATTGGCCGTGCGGGTGCGCGCTTTGAACACGCAAAAAGCGCGCATTTTTACCGTCGGCTTGGTCGGCAAAAATCCCGACGGCAGCGACGATAGCTTTCTGGCCACGCGCCTGCTGGAAAACATCGCCGCGCAAAATGGTGGCGAGTTTAAGCTGGTGAAAACCGAATAAAGCGCGCTGCAAGTAAGGTGCAAGTACTTGCAGCGCGTTTTCATGTCAGCAAAATCGAAGGCTCAATACTCTGTAATGTAAGCTTCTTGGCATTTTGCAGCGGGGCTTACGCCCTCTTCCAAACGCAGAAAGCAGAATCTACGAAGTTTGGAAGAGGGCGCAAGGCCCGCTCTACCAAATTGGAAAATACAAGATTACTTAGATTGCAGAGTGCTTAAACGCCGTCTTCCGCTTTCACACGATTCCACAACTCGTCCCAGTCTTCCGCCGATAACTGCGCTAATTCCACGCCGCGCTCGCGCGCTAACTTTTCCATGGCGCCAAAGCGACTGGCAAAGCGGCGCGTCATGTCGCGCAACGCCAACTCGGGGTCGATTTTCTGCCAGCGCGCCACGTTCACTAAGGTAAACAACAAATCGCCCAGTTCTTCGCCGACACGCTCGCGCGATTCGTGCTGCATCGCGGCTTCGAGTTCAACAATTTCTTCGCGCACTTTGTCCAATACGCCGCCCGCGTCGGGCCACTCGAAACCGGCGCGCGCGGCGGTTTTGGAAATTTCCAGCGCCAGCGACAGCGCGGGCAAACCACGCGGCACATCATCTAAAATCGACAACTTCGGAACCGCGTTTTTGTTGGCTTCTTCGGCATTCTTGATGGCGTCCCAGTTGGCAAGTACTTGCGCGCTATTTTCCACGTCCACGTCACCGAAAATATGCGGATGGCGGCGCACCAATTTATCGCTGATATTTTCCAGCACATCGACGATATCGAAGCGATTTGCTTCGTCGGCGATTTGCGCGTGCAGCACCGGTTGCAGCATCAGATCGCCGAGTTCTTCGCACAAATTTTCATCATCGCACGCTTCGATGGCGTGCAAAACTTCATAGGCTTCTTCGATCAAATGCGGGCGCAGCGTTTCGTGAGTTCGCTCACGATCCCACGGACAGCCATCGGGCGCGCGCAGTTGCGCGACGATGGCGGCCAAACGCGCGAAGGCGGCTTCGATAGTGGGACGTGAATTTGAAGCGGTGGAATTGAGCATGAGAACGAAATTTGCGCCCTGCAAGTACTTGCAGGGCCGATGCAACGACAAGGGCTCCATCCGCGTGGATGGAGCCGTTGTCGTATTGACGAAATTCAGCGCGCGGCGTTGGCGGCGGGCGCTTGGGCAGCGGAGTTTTCGGCAGCCGGAGCTTCGGCAGCCGGAGCTTCGACAGCCGGAGCTTCGCCAGCGGCGTTGTCGGCAGCCGGTGCCGCACCTGCGGGCGGAACGGCGCCGCCGGGCGCTCCGGCGGCAGGAGCGGGTGTGGGCGCGGCTTTGTAGTTGTCGGCGACTTCTTTATACATCGGGTCTTTGATTTCGACTTTGCCCGCAGTGCGCAAATCGCTCAACAGTTTCTGCATCGCGGTCTGGTTGATGTAGTCCAGAACCTCGCGGTTGGTCGGCGGCTGCAAGCTGCCCTTCTGCTGCTGAAGCGCTTGTTCGACCTGTGTCAGCGTTTGCTCGAAATTCGGGTTGCTCGGGTTTTCTTTGACTATATTACGCGCCACCTGTTCAAGCTTGTATTCGAGTTGCGGCTTGGCGTCTTCGGCTTTGGCGGCCACGCCTTCTTTGCGGTCGAGCAGTTTGAGAATCACAAACGCCGGACGAGCGCCGCTCAGTTTGATAACGCTGCTGGTCTGGTCTTTTTGCAGTTTGGCCAGCGCGGTTTTCATCTCGGGAGGCAGTTCGGTGATGGCCAGATAGCCGCCGTTGGGGTCGGTCGGCGGCGCGTTTTCCGTAGTGTCGGCCACGCTGCTGGCCGCGATGGGATCGCTGGTGGCCTTCTGCGCTTTGACCAAATCGGCAAACGATTTGCCGCCCTTCAACTGCTGGGCCAGCACCTCGGCGCGCGCCTGGGTCGAAGCGAACAAAACGCCGATTTTCAGGCGCTCGGGCACGGCGTATTTGCTCTGATTCTTTTTCAGCCACGCGTCGTAGGCTTTGGGATCGACTTTGATGTCTTTGGTCAGCAAACGATCAATGGTCAATTGCAAGCGCACCTGACGCTTCAAGGCATCCAGCGTCGCGCCGCCTTTTTTCTGCACTGCGGCCATCGCCGGAGTTTCTTTGGCGCGCTTGTCCAACTCTTTTTGCACGTCGTCTTCGCTGACTTCGATGCCTTCGCTTTTGGCTTTTTGCATCAACAGCGTATAGTCGATGAGCTGCGTCAGCGCGCTCGCGCCATAATTGGCTTCGAGCAGGGAATACATATCGCTTTTGTTGAGCGTCGTATCGCCCACCGTCGCCAGCGCCGTTTCGGGATTGACCACGACACCTCCGCCGCCTGTGGTCGCGCCGCCGCCGCCATTATTACCGCAGCCGCTCACCATGCCGAAACTCAAAATGCCCGCTGTGGCCAGCAGCCACGCGCCGCGCGAAACGCGATGCGACATTTTACGCATCAAAAAGCGCTGGTTGTTATTTTGTGATTGCAAAATTCTCTTCTCCATAAAAATCATTTCTCTCAAATCTATTCGTAAACCGTTCGATTCCTAAACCGGCGAAATTATACCACCTGCAAGTAC
>JBPCNJ010000133.1:0-9145 GCA_051001375.1 Gemmatimonadaceae bacterium | reverse complement strand
CCGTTCGGTGTTGTCCCACCACCGATGAGCACCAGCGGCGCTGCCACGGACGCCGCGTCACCGTCTCGCCTGCCAACACCCCTGTCAGAGTGTGGCATCTACCGTCGGGACAATCGCGTCGGCCGCGCACCGGGCAGCACGTTCGGCGCGGATAGCGTCACTACCCACTGGGTCGAAGCTGCGCACAAATCTGCCCGCGTCGCGCACAATCTCGTGCACCAGTGGAATGTCCGCCGCGCATACCACGATGCCACCCGGCGTTACTGCGTCGGTAACCATCGAGACCAGCCGCGCCGCGCGCTCAGGATCGCGGTACCGCTCCGAAACGTCCGTGGGTGACGCGTCCAGAACTATCGCGACATCCGACGTGGCGTACGGAACTCCCGCGTGCAGCAGATAGCCGGGTGACAGGTCAAGCACCAGCTCGGAATGTTCACCCTCGCCGCGGGGCATGCCGATCTCCAGCAGCGATTGCAATGCAGATCTTGTTTCAGCGCGCCCAGCACTACCGGTGACGCCACACAGGACATGGTTGACCAACGGAGGCGCGTCCGGTGTTGTGGCAAGGGCACGCAACTCCGGCAACGCAGTATCCGCGGAGTAGAGAGTGCCGGCGAAAGCGCGTTGTACGATGTCGAGCGCGAGCGCCGCCGCTCTCAGTCCCACAAGCTGATGCTGATGCTCGAACACTACCGTATACTCGGCATACTCGCCGTTGCCACGAGTTCGGCCGAAGCCCGTATCTTGTCCGATTTCCGTCTGTAGCTCGAGCGCGACGTGTTCGGTGATGTGAGCGGCGTAGGTGCCCCGCCTGAGTCGCTCAACGAAGCCGCCACGCCGTCCAATGCTGCAGTGATGCTGCATCAGTCCCGGTAAGGCCGCCACCAACTGGTCGGTGAACCACGGGACGTGCGCAGACGAGATGTTCTCGTATGCTCCGATGTTGAGGTCCATGCGCGTCACCGGACGTCGCGACCAGTAGCTGATGCCGCGCAGCGATTGGAGCGTGAGAACGCGAATCTCGCTGAATGGGTTCGGAAGTGGATCCGGAGGAAGCTGCTCGCTCATACGGTCGGGTGCTGAATCATCGTGACGTAACGGGGCAAATGTCGCACGTACTTTCCAGCGCTCGCCATAACAGCTCTCGAATAACGCGAATCAGTGCGAGTTGAGTTGCCCTAGCAGAACTCGTACAGCCGCGTCGAGCTGCGAGTCGCGCCCGTTGTAGCTCTCGCCCATTGCACGCGTGACCTCCACATCGACCGGGCGCGGGTGCATCTCCATGTCTGTTCCGTCGGCGCCGGTAATCCGCGTCGACGGGAGTCGCACGGTCGTTCCGTCGATAAGAGTGGCGCCAGAGGTGAAGATGATCCAACCGGCAGTGGGCTCGCCGACAACTTTACCGAGTCCGAGCGTACGGTATCCCTCCGTGAAGTCCTCGCCGTCGCTCAGTGTGTGCTGATTGGTAACGAGCACGGTTTGCCGTT
Organism: Gemmatimonadaceae bacterium; assembly: GCA_051001375.1. Classification (GTDB taxonomy): domain Bacteria; phylum Gemmatimonadota; class Gemmatimonadetes; order Gemmatimonadales; family Gemmatimonadaceae; genus Fen-1247. The sequence goes on along the minus strand of JBPCNJ010000133.1, from coordinate 7,658 downwards.
CGAGCGAACGTTGCCCCAGTTGCGTGCGCGCCGGTACCGCCGGCCGGTCACGGCTCTGCATTGTCAGATACGGGTGCCGAGAGAGGACGTCAAGCGCGTACACATTGACGAAGCCGCCATTGTTGTTGCGCACGTCAATCACGACTCCATCGCGTGTCATGTTCTCAGCGTCCAGATCGACATAAAGCTGACTCAGCGCGTTCTGGGACATGTCGAACATGTGCACGTAACCCAGCCGTCCACCACTTGCCCTGGCCACGTAAGCGCGTCGCTGTTCTACCCATGCGCGGTAGAGCAGTGCTTTCTCCGTTGTGGCATTCACCGGGCGAATAGCGACGTCGCGACTTCTGGCGGATGGGCTTGCAGCGACGCCGAGCGTCGTCTGCCGCCCGATGCTGTAGGCGAGCAGCTCGTCCAGGTTGGTGTGCGCTGAAAGCGGCGTTCCATCAACACTCACCAGGTATTCGCCCACGCTGATCTGCGCGATTGCGGCGGGCGAGAGCGGCACGACCTCAGCGATCCGCAAGCGACCCGTGCGCTCGTACTCAGCCCGGTCGAAGCGAAGGCCGAGGCGGCCCGTGTACGGCGTCTGCGCCGGCGGCGCACCAATTCCGGAGTGTGACGAGTTGAGGTCACCGACCATGAATGACAGGATGCGGCGCATCTCATCGGGTGTTTTCGCCCCCTCGATCTGCGTCGCGTATCTGGCGTGCTCTGCGTCCCAGTTAACGCCGTTCATCTTCGGATTGAAGAAGTTGTCGCGCAGATAGCTCCACGCTTCAGCGAAGACTTCCATCTTCTCCTGCGAAAAGTCCACGTTCATCTCGGCCGAAACTGCGAGCGGTCGTGTGGCGCGCGATTCTACCGTGACGACGTTCACCTTTCCATCTTCTAGAAAGAACACCTCCTTGCCATCGGATGACCACTGCGCATCACCTTTGGCGCCTGCTGTGGAGGTCAGCTGGCGCGCGACCGGTGGATCCTTGAGGAGTTCATCTAGCGGATATACGTACAGGTTTGTCTGACCCGCTGCATCGGCCGTGAGCAGCGCGTACTTCCCGTCCGGACTGACGGAGATATCCGAGACGTCTACCTGCACTGGGAGGAGCGACAGACGGTCGCGGATGTGGTCGAAGACAATGTCGGTGCGCTTGGATGAACGATTAACGGTGCGCTGCGTCGCAGACTTGAACAGGTTGCTGTCCGCGCTCTGTGAGTCCGGCGTGACCGCTGTGGAATCGCGCGTGCGCTGAGGCTGCTGACGTTGCGGCGGTGTCTGCGGCTGTTGCGGCGACCGCGGTGCGACGGTGCGCGGAGACTCCTCACGAAAGAGATCGCGGAACTGATCCTCGCGAAAACGCGGCGTGCGCGGAACCAGATCGATGCGCGCGAGCTGGTTCATCTCCGTCCGCTGGCCTGTCTCGAGCAGGAGATAGCTGCCATCGCGGCTCCATGCAACCGTGTTGGCCGATGCATTCGCCAGAAAACTCACCTGCTGACTGTCACCCCCGGTGAGGCTAACGACCTGTACGTTCTGAAAGCCGCGCGGTCCGGCGTCAGGGAGATACGCCAACCAGTGACCGTCGGGTGAGAAAGCCATGTCGTGCAACCCGAGAAACGGCGGCCGCCCAAGTGCACCGGTGGCGAGCAGACGGTCGGAGCGGGTCGGCAGATCGAGAACGCGCACCTCGTGCGCGTCTCTAGCGTACGCGATCCGCTTGCCATCGGGCGACCAGTGTGGCGATACGTCGGTCGACGCGCCGCGGGTGAGCTGCGTCTCGGTCCTCGTGCCAAAGTCGTACATGAAAACGTGCCACGGTCCGTCGCGATCACTGGTGTACGCGATGCGCCTGCTGTCGGGAGCCCACGCTATCTGTTGTTCGGCGGCAGCGGTGTTTGTGACACGGATAGCGTTGCCACCATCCTTTGCGGATGTCGCGAACAGTTCACCGTGTACGGCGAACGCCACCTTCTTTCCGTCGGGCGAGAGTGCAAGCTGCCTGATTCCGTTTGTAAGCGTGCGATGTTCAGTGCCGGTGAGCGACGCTGATCCGCGGAGCTCGATCGGTACAGCGGCAGCCCCCTGCGTTCCGATGTCGTAACGCCAGATGCCGAAGTCGCGTTCGAAAACGATTGCCTTTCCGTCAGCCGCAATCGACGGCCAGAGCACGCGCCCGTCGGTGAAGTTGGTCAGTCGTCGCGCTGCATTGCCAGCACGATTATCTACAGGTTGTGACCACAGATTCTGCGCACCACCGCGATCAGACACGAAGTAGATAGTGGCACCGTCGGCGCTCCACATTGGCCAGCCGCTCTTGGCGCCCATGGGAACGATAGGCGTGTACGTGGGCACGCCGCCCGCGTTGCTCGCATCGTGCACGAGATCGATTTCGCTCTCGTCCAGATGGCTGTGCCCCTCGCGCCACCACTGTCCGCGGGAGACCCCGCGCGCCGTGATCGCGATCGTCGAGCCATCCGGAGACGGAGCTCCCCAGTCCTCGGCTGCGTAGCGATCCGCGGCCACCGGCATCGCGGTGCCGCCGTCCGCGTGCACGCGGTACTCGTCGCTCATCCCCGAGATGTCATCCCGACTGGAGGAAAAGTAGAGCCACGCACCATCGTGCGACCACGCATCCAACTGCTCCGGCTGATCGTCGAAGGTGATGCGGCGCAGTTGACTGGTGGCGAGCGTCAACACGTACACGTCGCCATTACCCGTGCGCGTGGATACGAACGCGACACGTGTGCCGTCAGGCGAGTACAGCGGCCGCGACTCGTTCGCCTCATGTGAGATGAGGAGCCGAGCATCGCCTCCACGCGCCGGAACGGTCCAGATGTCGCCGCCGGAGACGAACGCGATCTCGCTACCGTCGGGCGAGAGACTTGGCTCAGCGAGCGATGGGCGTGGAGCGGGATCGCGCAGCCCTGATTGGCCGGCGACTTCGTGCGCGATGTTGTGAATTGCTGACGGTGAGCCGCTGGGTATAGCGATTATCACCGCCAAGGCACCTGAAGTAACCCGTGCGTGGAGCAGCATGCTGGCAGAGGAGGATTTAAGTAGCGGATATTCGCGGCCGGAGACTGGATTATGCATGGCGGAAACCCTGAGCGCCACCACCTAGCGACTTGAACGAAAAGCCGCCGTCGCGCGTGTCACTGCGGTGGCTCTTCCGCGCTTTCCTGACTCAGGTTCTCTTCTCCGCCTTCCTGATCCAGTTCACTACTTCCAGCATCGGGACCCGCGAGAACTCGCGCACGTTCCGCGTCACCACAGTGAGATCGAGCGCGAGTGCGTGCGCTGCAACGAGCATGTCGTTCGGCCCAATCGGAATGCCGGCTTGCTCCAGTGCAAGCCGCAACTCGGCGTAGTGACTGTCCGCCGGTATCTCGAACGGAAGGACATCGAGCGCGGCGAGTACCACATCGACCTGGGCGGAGAGACGTTCCGAGCCCCGCTTCAGTGCGCCAAAGCAAAGCTCCTAGGCGACGATGATGCTCGTGCAGACGCTCGCTTCACCGTGACGTGCAATCGTACCTGCGACCGGTCCCTGTGGATGCCGCACGAGATCGGAGACAGCATCGGTGTCTAACAGAAAGCGATAGCCACCGCTCAGAGTGTCACGTCCTCGACAGGAAGAAGGTTCTCATCTGGATCGGCAAAGTCGACGCGCAGCGGTTCGAGCGTCGCGAGGACCGCAAGCAGGCCGCGCTTCACCACCGGTTCGATGATGAGGCGGTCGCCCTCCTGTCGCAGTATGGCCTCGTCACCCGCGAGCTCGAACTCACGCGGAATGCGGAGGGCCTGGTTGCGGCCGTTTCGGAAGAGTCGGACGAGGCGTTCGGGCGGCATGATTGGCTATTCTGCTATACTGACGGGAGTGGCATATGCCTTAACCTATGGCAAAAGTCAGGACGACGGCAATGTGTCCGCACTCTCCAGGAGTTGAGCGCTAGTCTGCCCAACAGTCAGGAACCGACTGTAAACGGTACGCTCGCGCTGGTCGTTCCCCATTCGATGCGCAGCGTACCGCCGGTGTCGGAGCTTTTGTCGATGGAGTAGGTAACCTGCTCCACGGGCGCGCTCGTCTGGGCGACGGCCATCGGCGCACGGCCGATCTCGAGTGCGGGCTTGTATGGAACGCCCCACTGCTTCGGGCTGCTGAGCTTGCCGAAAATCAACTGCCACGAGTTGGCGCCGGGCTCGGTATTAATGGTGTAGCTGCCAGGCGCGAGATTGGCCGTGCCGAACTTGAGCGGCCTGTCGGTGGTTATCACTGTCGCTTCATCCGCGCCAGTACGCCACGGCTTGCCGACCGGCATCATCGCCGATTCCGCGCGCCCCTTGAGCGACGGCCGGCCGTATGAGATCGAGACATGCGCCGCGCCGATCGGCCAGTCCGTTTTGACGTGCGGACTACCACCACCGCCGACGCCGAGCTGTGTGGTAGTCTGCGCACCGGCCGGGGCGGCCAGCGCAATGGTGCCCAGCGCGATTGCACCAAGGAGTACGCGAACGGTTGCTCTCATAGATCTTCGGAGGGAAATTGGAATGATTGGGACCTGCCCACCGAACGATAATACGGTGAGCGGACAGAAACCGCCTACTCCTCCGCCATGTACGCATACCGGTAATCCAGCGGTGGCGAGAACGTCTCCTTCACTGCACGCGCCGATACCCAGCGCACCAGGTTGAGCTGCGAGCCCGCCTTGTCGTTCGTCCCCGAGCCACGCGCTCCGCCGAACGGCTGCTGCCCCACCACGGCGCCGGTTGGCTTGTCGTTGATGTAGAAATTACCGGCGCTGTCGCGCAGAAGGCGCATTGCTGTCCGGATGGCGGCGCGGTCGCGCGCGAAGATGGCGCCGGTCAAAGCATATGGCGATGTTCTGTCCACGATGCGAAGGGTTTCTTCGAACTCGCTGTCCTTGTACACGTGCGTTGTCACGACCGGGCCGAATATCTCCTCGCACAGGAGCTTGTACGAAGGGTCGTGTGTCTCAATAAGCGTGGGCTGGATGAAGTAGCCGTCATCGCCCGTGGCCACACCGCCGTGCACGACCGTTGCGTTGGCGTGGCCGTGCTCCAGATACTCGCTGATCTTTCCGAATGCGCGCTTGTCGATCACGGCGCCCGTGAAGTTGCGGAAATCGGTGACGTCGCCCTGAGTCAGCTCATCCATGATGCCGACCACCCGCTCCTTCACCTGCGGCCAGAGGCTCTCCGGGACGTACACGCGGCTCGCTGCCGAACACTTCTGACCCTGATACTCGAAGCCGCCTCGCGCGATCGCGACCGCCAGCGCATCGACGTCGGCAGATGGGTGGGCAACGATGAAGTCCTTGCCGCCCGTCTCACCGACAATTCGTGGATATGAGCGGTACGATGACATGCTCGCGCCGATCGTCTTCCACATGTTGTTGAACACACCGGTGCTGCCGGTGAAGTGCACGCCCGCGAGCGCCGGACTGGAGAGCAGGGCGTCGGATATCGTTGCCGGATCGCCGGGAACGAAGTTGATGACGCCGGGTGGAAGTCCCGCTGCCTCGAGCAGCTTGAACACGTACCACGCACTCAGCACGGCACTCGCCGCTGGCTTCCAGATCACCGTGTTCCCCATCAGCGCCGGCGCGGTTGGGAGATTACCGGCGATGGATGTGAAGTTGAACGGTGTCACCGCGTACACGAAGCCTTCGAGTCCGCGATAGTCGAGCTGGTTCCACATGGTGTGATCGCTCAGCGGCTGTTCGCCGTACAACATCTGCGCGTAGTACGGATTGAACCGCCAGAAGTCGATCAGTTCACATGACGCATCCACTTCGGCCTGAAACGCCGTTTTGGATTGGCCCAGCATCGTCGCCGCATTCAATGTCTGACGCCATGTGGTGGTCAGCAGCTCGGCGGCCTTGAGAAACACCGCCGCGCGATCCGCCCAGGGCCAGGAGCTCCACTCCTTCCGCGCCTCTTCCGACGCGGCAATGGCGCTCTGCACCATTTCCGGTGTCGCCATGTGCCAGTCGGCCAGAACGTGCCGATGGTTATGCGGCATCACGGATTGAGCCGTATTGCCGCTCCGCAGCTCCTTGCCACCGATGACGACGGGAATATCGATGCGCTCCGCGGCCATTGATGCGAGCCGGGCCTTCAGCTCGATCCGCTCGGGCGAGCCGGGTGCGTAGTTTTTTACCGGCTCGTTGACCGGCGGCGGGACGCGATGAGTGCCATTGAATGCGGACATGCCTGTAAATTAGCCAGTGATGAAATGTCGCGACGCACGGGTGCAGGTACGAACGCGAGCGGCGCGGGCGATCGCCATCGCGCTCGTGCTTTGCACGCCAGGCGCGTGTTCCACGCCGCCCGTCAAGTGGGGCGAGATTGTGTATCCGTCTGACCCGCCGGTGAAACAGTTTCGCCCCGTTGTTGAGCACGAGCCGGCCGGCGCTTGTCCCGGTTCGGTCAGCGCGGCGTTAGCTGGCGCCAACAGTTACGCCGCCTGGTGGCACGCGCGGCCGGACAGTAGCGCCGTGCTGATGGCGGGCCGCTCCATCGATGGTGGCCGGACGTGGATCACCGCGGTGCCAGCGGATACCACGGACCGGTCTCGCCGAGGCTGCGATCGGCCCGCGCCTGCAATTTTCGCTGACAGCGCGAGCGGCTACGTGGACTTCGCGTATTTCCTGGAAGCAAACGAGGGGGCGGGAATTTTCTACACCCATACGATGGACGCGCCGCACATGGGCCAGGGCAACGGCGTATTCCATGCGCCCGTGCCAATCATGTACGGTGAGCATCCATCCCGGGTGTGGGTGGCTGCCCAGGGTGATGATGTCGCCGTGGCATACGAAGATCCGAACGCCGTTCGGCCTTTGATTGGCGTGGCACTGTCGCGCACAATGGGGCACATCTTCAAGACACGTTCGGACGTCTCAAGCACAGACCTCCCGGCGGTCGATCCGCGTGTTACGCTGTCTGGAGATACCGTAACGGTGCAGTGGTCAGAACGGCCAGATTCGGTCAACACTGGGGGACGCGTCGCGTTGCGACATGGTGAATGGCGCTGAAGAAGCGCGGAAAACCGTCTTTTTCAGAGGGAAAAGCACTGATTCCCTGTTGCGCCACCCAGTATAGGCTATACTTTGTGCGCGTCCCGATTTCCGCACTCACAGGAGATTACATGCCCGCAGCGAAGAAGAGCACGGCAAAGAAGTCGACAACAGCCAAGAAGGCAGCCCCGCGCAACGCGGCCCCAGCAGCGAAGAAGTCAACGACCGCCGCCAAGAAGTCCTCCTCCTCAACTCCCTCTACCGCGAAGAAGGCTTCCACTACCAAGGATACCGGCACGCGGAAGCCTAACGCTGCATTCATGAAGCCCATGCAGCCCGACACTGAGCTATCTGCCGTTGTTGGCAACAAACCGATGCCACGCACCGAGATCACCAAGAAGCTGTGGGCATACATCAAGAAGAACGACCTGCAGGACCCGAAGGAGCGTCGGATGATCAATGCTGACGAGAACCTTCTGGCAGTATTCGGTGGTAAAAAGCAGGTGTCCATGTTCGATATGACCAAGCTGGTCAACAAGCACCTCAAGGATTCATAAGGCGGCTATACAGGTGTCGAATGGAGTACAAAAGGGGCGCGCCGGCAAAGCGCGCCCCTTTGC
>JBPCNJ010000132.1:0-8385 GCA_051001375.1 Gemmatimonadaceae bacterium | reverse complement strand
TTCGTCTTCTCGCTCGGCATGTGCACCTTCCTGGTGCTGGCGGGTATCTCCAGCGGAGCGCTGGCTCGTCTGCCACGGGCCGGAGCGTGGATGCTGTGGGTCAAGCGCGTCTTCGCCTTCATCATGCTCGGCGCCGCCGAGTACTACCTGGTCCTCATGGGCCAACAGCTCATCTAGCCATACATATGTCCATCCACTCGCTGCACCGGACAGCTGCATTTGCCGGTCTCGTGATATTCGCCTCCGTTGTCGCGCCTGTCCAGGCTCGCGCGCAGGACGGCGGCATTGCGGTCGGTGCACATGCACCAACGGCAATGGTGCACTCTCTCGAGGGCAAACCGTTAGACCTGTCCAGCGTCATCGGCAAGGGACCGGCCGTCATCGAGTTCTGGGCCACATGGTGCCCCAACTGTAAGGAGCTGGAGCCGACCATCATGGCCGCTGAGCGGAAGTACGCCGGGCGAGTGAAGTTCGTGACCGTCGCCGTCGCGGTGAATGAATCCGCCGAGCGAGTGCGCAGACATGCCGCTGCGCACAAAATGACCCAGACAGTGGTATACGACGCCGTCGGAAAGGCAGCCGATGTCTACGACGCGCCCGCGACGTCGTACGTCGTCGTACTGGATCGCACGGGCCGAGTAGTATACACCGGCGTCGGCGGAACCCAGAACCTCGACGCGGCCATACGCAAGGCGCTGTAAGCCGCAACGCTTGCGCGTGAGTGGCTGGCCCGTTTCGGTATGCCGTTGCGCAGATAGATTACCTCTCGTCATACGGTTTTATTATCGATCGAGGTTTCGATGAACGTCGTAACGATTTCTCCGAAGTTCCAGGTCGTGATCCCGCTTGAGATCCGGGAGCGGCTCGCACTCGAGCCCGGACAGCGGGTTCGTGCACTGGCCTACGACAATCGGTCGAGTTCATCCCCGAGCGGCCGCTCAAGAGCATGCGCGGCTTTCTGCGCGGACTTGATACGACGGTCCGCCGAGAGCGCGACCGCGTGTGATCGCGCAGGCCAGACACTCCGGTCCGAACGTCGTTGACTCCTCGGCGTGGCTCGCCTATTTCGCCGATGCGCCCGGAGCGAAGCACTTTGCCGGCTCGATCGAGGCGATAGCCCGGCGTTGAGTATTTCCCAAAGGCGGTCCGTCCGACACGCTTTCGCGACACAGCTGCTGGCTGACGGCTATGACATCAGGACCATACAGGAGCTTCTCGGGCACAGCGACGTGAGTACGACGATGATTTATACGCACGTGCTGAACAAGGGCGGTCGCGGGGTGCGAAGTCCGGCCGACAGATTGGATTGAGGACTTGACGAAGGGGGCCGGTTTCTCGGGTCGTACGTTTTAGGCTGCGGGGATTGCTGTATAAGATGGACCATCTGGACGCCTGAAAACCGGGTAAGTCTCTCCTCTCGTGGGAGATACGTCTTGCGGGAAAGATCTGGGACCGCATCTTATGCTGCATGCTTGCAGCTTTTTTCAAGCAGAGCTTCGCAGTCTAATACGCGTTAGCACTACTCTGCCAGAATCTGTAGCGGGCGATTGATTCTTGCAGGTCCGGTTCGATGGTTATCTGCCGGAGCTGTATTGTACGGCGAGCAAGTCGAAGGCGGTAGAGAGCGCCGTCGGGAGCGTTGGCGACTGGGAGCGAGAGTTCGAGCGCTGGCTCACGCCGTTCCTGGAGGCGCTGGCCCACAAGAAGCAGCGGAAGTGGGCGCCGGTGTACATGCGAGGTCTGCTCGGGCCAGGCGAGCGGAAGAGCATCGAGCCGATGGCCGAGCGCGTCGCTCCGGATGACGGCGAGCAGCTGCACCACTTCCTGTGCACGTCGTGCTGGGACCCATCACCGCTGGAGCGCACGTTGGCCGAAAAAGCGCAGCAGATGGTCGGCGGCCAGGGCGCGGTGCTGATCGTGGATGATACGACGCTCCTGAAGAAGGGGCATCACTCCGTCGGAGTGGCAAGGCAGTACTCGGGTGCTGCGGGCAAGAGAGCTAACTGTCAGACATTAGTCTCCCTCACGTTGGCTCAGGACGAGGTTCCAGTCTGTGTCGGGCTGAAGTTGTTCCTGCCTCGTGAGTGGACGGATGACGTAACGCGGATGGATGACGCTGGCGTACCGGAGCGCGAAGATGTGCGTAACGATGTGCGCACGTACCAGACGAAGATGGAGATCGCGCTCCGCGAGATCGACCGCGTACGAGCGGCAGGTGTCACGTTCGACATGGTGCTCGCCGATGCCGGCTATGGTAGCGGTGCAGAATTCCGTCACGCGCTCTCGGATCGTGGATTCACTTGGGCCGTCGGAATTCCGCGCATCCAGAAAGTCTATCCCGCAGATGTCGCGGTGCATATGCCACGGAGGAAGCCCGGTAGCCGGGCGCGCAAGCACCCGGTGCCCAATCGTGAGCGCGAGTCAGCTGAAGATGTACTGGCGAGCACGCACTGGCGCAGTGTGACATGGCGCACGGGTACGAAGGGGCCACTCACGGCTCGCTTCGCCGCGAAGCGCGTGGTCGTCGCAGACGGTGTCGCGGATGCATTCAATCACCATCTCCCGGGCGAGGAAGCGTGGCTGGTCGGCGAATTGCGCGCAAGCGGCGAGCGCAAATACTATCTCACCAATCATGCGACGACGACGACACTTCGCACGCTCGCCGCAGCGATCAAGGCACGCTGGAGCTGCGAGCAAGCACACCAGCAGATGAAGGAAGAACTGGGGCTGGACCACTTCAAGGGACGGTCGTGGACTGGCTTACACCATCACGCGCTCATGATCCTGATCAGTTTCGCTTTCCTCCAGCACCTCCGACTCACTGACGTTCGAGGGCGGGGGGAAAACCAGCGTGTGTCGTCGTCGCGCTCTCGCTCACACTCTCGCGGGGCCACCACCCGAGCCAACACTCCCCGCGATCCGACGCATGCTAATCAGCGTGCTGCTCCTGCGACTCGTTCGCTCACCGCAACCATCGAGCTCCGCTGCCCGAAATGCCACGGGCGGCTGAAGTACCAGCCGCCCGCGTAAAGTGAATTCTGGCAGAGTAGTGTTAAACTGTCGGTGCTTCGCTTCTCAAACAGCTGCTGCGTACAGCGGCGGAGCGCCGAGTGACTGCTGTCCGTTGGAATACCATCCACGCTCGTGATGTACGATGCCCTACCTACTTCCACGCCGGTACCGCTACGCTCACGACTTCTCGATCTTTCTCCATGACCTGATTGTGGCCAAACTTCGCGCCGGAATGGAGTATGGAATCTTCAGTGTTCCAGTTGCAAATACTCAGGGACGTCTCGCCGTGCCTGCGGTTCAGGGCTCTGAGCTGTACGAGTGGATCGAAGAGAAGTTGGGGTCGCACTTTACCGATGATCTCGTCTATAGAGCCCTCATAAAGCACTTGGTCGGTGATTTCTGCTCCTTCGTTCTGGAAGGGCTCCGGGCATCTGCTAAGGGGAAGCTTACGGTTGCGTACGCTCTTTTGCGCAAGCCATTCAAGGACAATCTGTTCTATCTCGAATGGCTTCTGACCGACCGGGAAGGTTTCCTACGGCGATTTCAGACAGAGGACGTCGGAGCCATTGCCGACAAGAAACTACTCACGCCAGCCTTCCGACTGGGGATCATCAGTGCTGCGATCGAAGCAACGGGAGGAACCACCGATTCGCAGTTCATTTATGAGCTTCGGTATGACCGTAAGGCACGTTACGGGCTTGCCGGTCCAGGGGATAAAGCAATCCATCTCATCACGCTGTTTGAGCATATTCGGACGGCTGACCAGAATTTCAACTTTGTCTTTTCAGGCCCGAGGGAGTGGGAGACTCAGTGGGAGCATATATACCGCACCGTTCCTTACCTGCTGCACCACGCGGTTGAGGTGATTAATGGTTTATTCGCGACGATTGCGACCGTTGAAGAGGATTACGCGCGAATGAAAGAAGTGCGGCGCGTCATCGGGTTCGCAGCTCTGGCCGGTTCCATCGATATGGAAGGGAGACCAACAATTATCGACTCGCCGATTCTCGAGTCGTCGATCGCCGATAATCCCCTATTCTGCCCACACTGTACAGCGCAGCTCAAATTACATTCACGCAATCTGAGAGCGTTCGTAATCCGAGGAACACTGCGATGCTCTACGTGCCGAACGGAAGTAAGAGCGGATATCACGGGCAAGCAATCATAATCCACCACTGGAACGTTCTGGTCGTGTTATCCCGTTAAGCGGATGACAACCGGGAGCAGCAATGCAACGCGTTCGATCGAGCTGGAGCGACGGCAGCGAGATGCGCGCTATGAGCTTCTGGAGAATTGTGACGGCAATAGTGCTGATCGGCTCAGGTGTAACTGCGCTCGCGATATTGGTCGGAAGGTTTCCGGCAATTCTTGCGCGCTTGGATGCGTGGCGCTCAGTTTGCCGCCCCGCTACTCTTCGCCATTCTCGCCGTCGTGACTGGACTTCACGGTCGCTCGACCGCATGCCGGCAGATCGACGCTCCCAAGCCGAGGACCACCGCTTTCCGTGGTGTATCAACGATCTCCACGAGCGCCAATCGGGCTCGCTCGACTGTCCATCGTGAGGCGATGTTTCGGGCTCGATCAAAATCCAGAGTGGTGCGGTTTCGAAGTAGCGTGCCACGCCGAGGATTAGCCGGACAGCCCGGAGCGCGCAACCGTTCCGACGATGTGCTTCGTCCACAGCATAGCCAACGTGGCCGAGTGTAGCAATGATTGTTGGATCGTCGGTGATACGTAGGTGAATGCGTCCTACCCGCTGTCCATCACTGAGTCGGTGGATCGCGAAGCGATATTCCGGTGCGCGGGCCAGAAAGTGCAATTCCGCGGGACGCACTGACTCGTCGCCCGGCTCAGTCGCCTCTAGTATTCGAATCAGGCGGAGCTCGATAATGCCATCAGTGAGCAGATCGGACGGAGGGAATTTACGCGTGTCGCCCATGAGCGGATTGTGCAACTCAGTGAGTGCTACACGATTGCTCTCCCACTCGAGCCGACTGAACGCCGCTGCGTACGTGAGCCATTCTAGAGCGGCGTGCTCGCCCGAGAGTGTCACAGCTGCTGCTGCGACCTCCACGCCGAAGCTGTATTCCGGTATGCTCGTCAATTCCGCTGGCCAGTGTTCCCGGTCGTAAATGCCGTCACAGGTACCTGGCCGAGTGCATCAAGACGGATCCACTCCGCGTCCGCCGAGATGCCAGCCTCCTCAGCTGCTTCGCGCCGCACAGTGTCGTCCTCAACCCGGCATTGGCCCCAGTAGCTCAGCACCCCAATTGCTGGGCGGAACATCGCGAACGTAATATCAGCTGGGCATCAGCTGGCGCTGCGGAAGAGAGCCGGGACAAGACGAGCCGGTGACTGATACTCTATTAGCCGACACGGAGCACGGGCCAGTATGAGAGCTATCCTGTCCAGATCTATGTCCGCTGCTCCTCTTCATCCTCCTTCATCGTGAATGTATTAGCTTAGCTGGCCAGGAAAGCAAAGTCGTTCATCAACCCGAGCACCTGCCGGCTGCGTGTCGGATCAACCTGATGCCATGCCATCTCGCGCAGCTCGCGTTGGACATCCGAGCGGTCGATAGTTCCGGCGCTGATGCCCGTCGCCTCTAATGCAGGAGTGCAGACCGCGTGAGGTGCGGGGCGGCAATAACCGTATCGAAACGTCGCGAGAGATCTGCGAGGTCCGGATGCGCGGCCATCTGATCCGAGCGTGCGAGGAGTGGGCGCAGAGATCGGAGGTCTACTACTGCCCAAGAATTCGCCGGAACCGCCCGGAGCACAGGTAGCAGTACGTCATCAGGATCAAGGCTCCAGAAGCCGATATGGAACGACATCTCGCCGTGAAGCTCCGCGAGCTCTGATGCCGCATCGCCGACGTCGTACACGCCCAGTGCATTTAGGCCCCGCCCGGCGTGGAGCGCGCCCAACTTGAACATCACCTTGGCATGTGCGTCGCCCGCGCGTACGGCTGCCTCGTAGTACGCCCACAGGTGGCGCTTCATGAGCTGGCTGCGGAGCTCATTCGACGCGTTACCGTGGCGATCGAAGTTGGCGCGGTAAATCGCTCCGCTCGTTTCCAGTTCGTCCAGAATGCGTGTAGCTTCCGGGGAGCCCGTGCGGAAGGCGGCACGGAGCGCCCGGAAATCCGCCTCGGTCGCGGTGCGCAGGAACCGTCCTTCGCTGGTTTTACCCGTGTCCAGCCGCGCAGCGGCCAATCCGGCCCGCCGACCATCTGCTGTGCCTTTCGGCCAACGTGCGCTCCAGCGGTGCTGGGTCCCAGCACGATGTGCACAGGAAGTGGTGCATCTGCTCGCAGTCATCGGGAGCGACGTGCTCGGCCATCGGCTCGACGCTCTTTTCTCTCGCCGGGTCCCAAGAGCCCTCGCATGTAGATCGGTGCCCACTTCCGCTACTTCTTGTGGCCCAGCGCCTCCAGAAACGGCGTGAGCCAGCGCTCGAACTCTTGCTCCCAGTCGCCAACGCTTTCTGCGGCGCTCTCTCGCGCTTCCGACTCCTTCGCCATACAATACAGCTCCGGCAGATAACCATCAGACCGGAGCTGCAAGAATCAAACGCCCGCTACAGATTCTGGCAGAGTAGTGTTAGGCGCACACACGAGGTTCGGACGAGGACGGAACGTGAATCAAGAAATCGCGACGGTGCTGCCACGGCTGGTCAATAGGACGATAGCCCACGTGGTGCTCAAGGAGGGGAGCGGCCCGCGTGCTCAGCTCTTTCTCGTGTTCACGGACGGCACCTACTACGAATTCCACAGCGGTTCGTCCATCGACCGGGCAACGTCATCCACCCGATCAGGGACAAGCCGCAAATGGCAATCATCCTTCTCGTCATCGGCATCGTCGTGGCGGGCCTCTTCCTGTTCACAATGACTTCGCGAGGGCGGGCCGCCGCGTTGGGAGCCGTGCCGGCCGGAGTGTACCTGCGAGCGATCAAGCAGGGTGCCAGTGCGCACGACGCCATCTTCGATGCGATCCAGGTCCTTCGGTACAGGCCGCCTTGGCAAGGTCTGTCCGACGCAGACCTGTCCCGCGCGGCCACTATTTTCGCTCAGCTGCCCGATCCAAGCTTGTTTTCCCAGATCGTCATCGCAGTCGAGGAGAGCCGCAGTCTCGCCCCGATGTTGGACACGGAGCATCTTCAGCAATTTGTGAACTACGTGAAACAGCAACGGAGCCCATGAAGCGGTTCCGCAGCGCGGACTTTGACTGAGGGTTGGTGCTGCCGGCGCCGTCGCCTCGGTAGCGTGGCAACGTGTCTTGGTCCACCTACTCCAGTCTCTGAGCGCTGAGCTGATACGCGCCGCGGCCGATACAACCGCGCAACCGTGGCACCTGCGCCTCCCGACCGATGAGCCGCAACGCCCGACACTTGAGGCGCAGCTCTGGACCATCCTACGCGCCCGCAATCCGGCGATCGGCGACTCGGTCGTGCATACCCTGGAGATCGGACCGCTCAGCATCCACAACGACACCGCCCGCGTTCAGGTCAACGCGTACGAAACTCGTCGTTGTGGCGGAACGACGCGCACGACCGGGTCAGGATGGACGGAAACCGTACTCGTCCCACGCCACCCGCTGGCGAAGTATTGGGGGGCGGCCTTCTCTCGCAGTACGCTCGTTGGTGACCGAGTCCCTTGCTAATCATTCCTTCCCCGAGCGTCACCCGGATAGGATCGCGGCGCTCCCGGCCTGTTCTCCGGCATCTCGACCTGCCGTATAACGGTCGTCGATCCCGACGAGCGATCTAAGGATTGCTCGCTCGCGGGCTAACTTGGGCGTTGGGCAGACAACACGCTTTCTCTTCGCTCGGGCCAGAGCCTAAAGGGTGAGGCTGCTGGCCCCTACCCGCCGGCCGCTGAACTGCGTGTTCGCCTCCTCTCCTCCTCGGATCAGCCTGCACCCCGTTCGTCACGTCCGCTAGGATTCAAGGGTGCCCGAACTCAGTCGGTTTTTCGGAATCATCGTCCGCATGTTCGCCGAGGCAGGCGGACAGCATCATGTCGCGCACTTCCACGCCTACTGGCAGGATCAGGTCGCGGTCATCAGTATTGAGCCCATCGATGTGATCGCGGGCTCGCTGCCGACTCGTCAGCGCCGTCTCGTTGAAGCGTGGGCCGAGTTGCACCAGCAGGAACTCCGTGACGATTGGAACCGATTGCAGCAAGGACAACTTCCCAAGCCGATTGAACCTCTTGCCTAGCCGCTGATGCGTCATCCGATTTACCGTGTGGAATCCGCCGAAGTCGTGGCCCCGTTCACGCTCCGCATTCGCTTCGACGATGGGCTCGAGCGCCGGATCGATTTTTCGCCGATCCTGGCTGGCGCGCTCTTTGGTCCGTTGCGTGACCGCGCGG
>JBPCNJ010000131.1:0-5521 GCA_051001375.1 Gemmatimonadaceae bacterium | reverse complement strand
ACGCAGGAGCAACTGGACCGTGCATCGCGCGAGCTCGTTGCGAGCGCGGTGGGGGATGCGCTGTTGTGGATCGCGTACCCGAAGGGAACGTCGAAGCGGTATGCGTGCGAGTTCAACCGGGACTCGGAATGGACGGTGCTACGCGCCGCGGGCTTCGACACCGTACGTCAGGTAGCCATAGACAACGACTGGTCGGCCCTGCGATTCCGCCGTCGGGAGTTCATCAAGGCGACGCCGAAGCAATCTCGCTCTGTTGCGTCAACACCTGCGGCAACGTCGCACCGTTCGTGATCGCGCTGCTTCGGTCAGTCGTGGCCGTCCTACTCGGTTACATCGCACGTAGCGTCGTATGTGCTGAAGCTCTCACCTCTCACGCCATCGTACTGCTCGTACACCTCACGAATAGCGCAGTCGCCGATTTCACCGTCTTGGGTCACGGTAACCCGCCTGTGGAATGATCGTCAGCACAGTGTGTATCAGTTCGGTCGGCTGGCTGAAGAGCGAGAACTGATCGGCATCAGCAAACACCGTCGCGAAGTCGTCGGGTCTGAACGCGCGCGCTAATCGTTCGGCGTACGTCCTGCGCAGGAGCCGGACGTAGTAGTCGACGTCGTAGTCACGAGGGTCGCTCGTTCCACCACTCGAGCTATCGCCCTCGGATGGCTCGGACAGCCCACGAACCAGCCCACTCTCGCCGTTCTGCCTGTGGTAAACGCGGATGCGCTCGCCCACTGACCAGGTTGCGTGCCCGGCAGAGAGCAGCGCTTCGTACGAGAGCTCCCGACGCTTGCTCCGTGTCGCCCCATACTCTTGGGGCGACTTGGTAACACGCATCCGCGACGACACCTCGTACGTTGGTAGTGCGCGGGTGCGCAGTGCCGCAATCATAGCGAGGTAGCTCTGCCGGACACCAGCGACATCACCCTTGAGCAACCGTCCGATTGCGTCTTTGAGGAACCTGTCCCCGAACGGCTCGGAGCGGCTGGAACGAAAGGCAACACCTCGGAGGATCAGTTTGCCATCGTATCCCAGAAGAGCATAGTTCTTTGGCTCATGCGACAGCATCGCGAAATAGCGTGCGTCGAACTCGAGCTGGACCAGTGGCGGAAGCATGGCCGCCACTTCCGACACGACGCGTCGCTCATCTGCCTCGCTCCACCCTTCCGGCACCGAAAAGTACACACCGTCGGTATCCGCCTCGAGCAGCGTCACACCGCGCGCGGCGAGTTCCCGACACATGAGCGCGAGCACTTCGCGACCGCGGCGCGTCACCTCATTGGCGGCGTGTACATCGGCGAATCGAGTGAGTCCGCCTGCGGCGAGATATCCGTAGGCCGAGTTCACGACGATCTTGAGCGCGGCCGACATCGCCTGATAGGTGTACCGTTCCGCCGATCCCGGACTAGCTGCGCGTTCTCTGGACTTGGCGTCGAGGCGGCGCTCGACCAGATCGTCAACCAGTGCTAGGAGAGCGCCGAGCTGATCGCGTGAGGGTCCGATGCGATACGCCCGCATCAGCGAGGGGTAGAGACTAGCCACATCCGCCTTGACAACGCGATGTGCGACACCGGATGCGAAGAGATGCAGCGCTGCACCGCTGTGCGGTGTACCGTCACTCTCCTCGTGCGCCGGGAGCGCCATTCCGGCTCGGAGATACGCGCGCACGAGCAGCGGATCAATGATGCCAGTTGCGGCTCCGGCGTCGGCGAGCCGTTCGTACCGGCGAGGAACCATCTGCGCGAGCGCGTACGCCGCACCGCCCAGCATTCGTGATAAGCCGGCGACCTCCTCGACGTCGTCAGTCGCGTACCGGCGCACACGTTCGGGATCGATGTTGTACGTCGCGTAGATCTGATCGCCGGGAATGTACTCGCGATCGGGTGCGGCTATCCCCAAGTGTTTCGCGACCGCTTTGAGTCCGTGTCCGGGCAGGTCGCGTGTCGAGAAATCATGTCGCCGTACGGCGTCCAGCGTGTCTATCAACTCTCGGCCCGGTGCAACGAATCGCACTCGCCGACCGCTGACCAGACGACCCGAGAGAGTACGAGCGGGCGCACCCCGGCGCGCAGCACGCTGCCGGAGGCCCACGCCGTCAATGCGGCCGAGCGAGAGCGGCACACGTAAGATGCGCGAGCGCTCTTCGAGGAAAGGAAGGTCGAAGCCGTGCAGGTTGTGGTTCTCGATCACGTCGGGATCGGCCGCGTGCACGCGCTGCATGAGTCGGCGGATCAGGTCTGCTTCCGCTGCATCGTCCTTGCCAAAAGCTTCCAGCACTTCCGTGTCGCCCGTCTGGTAGCGAATCGAGATCATGAAGATGCGATCACGTCGTGCATCGAGACCGGTCGTCTCCAGATCGAACTGCAGACGATGCAACTGGTCGAATTGGAGACCCTGAAAGTATGTGCGTCCAGTGGCAACAAGGTACTGTTCCTCGGGCGGCAACGAGAGCACACTTTCCTGTCCCAGCTCACCGAGGTGGCTGACACGCCTCCCGAGCCGCTCGGACGCACCTCGCAGCACCGCGGAGGCGAGGGTGTGACCATCGTCGGCGCTTATGAGGTGGCGTAATGCGCCAGGACCTAAGAGCTCTCGATAGCGAATGCTCGTGCTGGTACTTGTAGCAGGATCACCATCACGACCGAGGCGGTCACCGAGGTGCTGGAGATCGTCGAGTGTGCCGAGAAGGAGCCAGGGGCGAAAGCTTTCTTCTTCACGCACGAGCTCGCCGGTCTCCGGGATGCGGCGCCATATCAGCGCTCGACCAGCGTGACCCGCGTACACCGAGACGATCCCTGGAGTAGGGTCCCATCCCCACAGCCATGCGTCTTTCTTCGAGATCACGAGATCGTGTGGCGCCATTGCTCAGCTACGTGCCATGGTGCCACACTGTTGTCAGGTCAATTACTTGGCCGCTATCCACTTGATAAGGTCTCCCTGAACTGTGCCGTGCCCCACCTGGCCGCGGTGACAAGAGTGTTGGGACACATGGCATCAACCGGGGTAATAAACCACGGGCGCCGTCTGTCCACTCGTTGCACCCATGGCGACCGACTCGTCATGGCGTGTAGGTCACGCACGTCATCGGGCCGTTACCATCCGAATGAGAATGCAAAGGCGCACCCTTCTGAACTTTCTGCCGACTGTACTCGCCACCGCAACGGCGCTCGTGTACGTGACCGCCTCCGGGTACACGGCATCGCCCGGTTCCGGTCCGGTACTCGCTGCCGCCGCGAAGTTCGCGGCTCCGAAACCGGGCACTGTGAGCTCCGCGGTCGGATCGGTCGTCACACGCCCCATCACGCGCTACATCACACGCTCCGCGGCACCCGCGGCACCCGCGGCGCGCGAGTCCGAACTGGAAGAGCGCACCCACCAGGCCCTCGACGTGCTAACGTCACAGGTTACCCCTGTCAGTCATCCGAGCGCACTGCAGGACGCCTTCGAGAGCTACTTCGCGTTCAAGGCAGTACATCCTGAAAAGGTGCGGAAGCCGTATCTCTACTTCGTGGACTACGGACTCTCCAGCGCCACGCCACGCGGATACGTGTTCGACATGGACGCGCTGAAGATTGTCGACGGACCGTTCATGGTGGCGCACGGCCGCGGCTCGGCGGCGAACCACGATGGGGTCCCGACCCGCTTCTCGAATGCGTTCGGTGCCGCCACAACGTCGCTCGGCCTGTACGTCGCACAGGAGATCTACTCGTTCACCGGCCACACCGGCGGCCGGCTGTACAACTCCGTCGGACTCAGACTGGCAGGGGTTTCGCGCGGCTTTAACGACAATGCACGCGCTCGCGGTGTGGTCGCGCACGGCGCGCCGTACGTGACGTCCACGCGCGCGGGCCGGAGCGAGGGTTGCCCCGCGATGGAACCGTCGCGGGCGCAACGGTTGCTGCCCAAGCTCGCGAACGGTGGCCTCGTATTCCTGTTCGCGCCGAACAGGGACTGGATGACGCGAGATCCCTGGCTCCCGGCGCAGGCTGACTGACTGTAGTAGCGCCGCACACGTCAATCGGCCGGGAGTTCAGAGACTATTTTTCACCGGCAATGCAGAACTCCCGATCGGGTCAAGCCACATGAAGATCGCCACGTTCAACGTGAACGGTGTGAACGGACATTTGCCCGCGCTACTGCGCTGGCTCGGGGAAACGGCGCCGGACGTCGCGTGCCTGCAGGAGTTGAAAGCGCCCGAAGAGAAGTTTCCCGAGGCCGCGATCAGGGACGCCGGATACGGCGCGATCTGGCATGGGCAGAAGAGCTGGAACGGTGTCGCGATTCTCGCCCGCGGCGACGCGCCGGTGGAGACAAGGCGCGGTCTGCCGGGCGACCCCGACGATACGCACAGCCGCTACATCGAAGCAGCTGTTGATGGAGTGCTGGTCGGCTGCCTGTACCTGCCGAACGGTAACCCGGCGCTGGGCCCCAAGCTCGAGTACAAGCTCAGATGGCTCGCGCGCTTGACCGAGCATGCGGCGGATCTGCTCTCGACGGGCGCGCCCGTTGTACTTGCCGGCGACTACAACGTGATCCCGACTGATCTGGACGTTTACAACCCGGCTCGCTGGAAGGACGATGCACTCTTTCTTCCCGAAGTGCGCGACGCCTTTCGATGCCTCGTTGACCAGGGCTGGACCGACGCTCTACGTGCGCTGCACCCGGAGGAGCAGATCTACACCTTCTGGGATTACTTTCGAAACGCTTGGGGCCGCAACGCCGGACTACGCATCGATCACCTGCTGTTGAGTCCTTCCGCTGCGAAGCGCCTTGTCGCCGCCGATGTTGACCGGCAGGTCCGGGGCTGGAAAAAGCCGAGCGATCATGCTCCGACTTGGATCGAGCTGTCGGATAGTGGCCCGCCTGAAGGGCGAGCGTGAGTTACGCCGCACAACGTTACATCACATCGCCCGCGGTGCCGCCATCACAACCTCCGATCCCGCGTCGATCTGCGCGCTGAGCGCGCGGACCTGTGGAAGCAGCTTGCTTACGTAGAACCGAGCCGTCGCGAGCTTGTCGTCGCGCAGAATTGCGTCGTTGTCGCCGAGCTCTGATGCCGCCACCGCCATGCGGATCCACATCCATCCGATGGACGCGAGTCCGAACATGCGTAGGTAGTCCACCGCGGCCGCACCGATCTCGTCGGGGTTCTTCGCGGCGCGCGCGAGCAGCTCCGCGGTCGTGCGCTGCACGCGGCTCCTCGCGTCGGCGACCGGTGCCACCAGTGGTGCGACGGTCTCGATCTTCGCCGCGGCCTCGAGATCGCGCTGTACGAGCGAGGCGAAGCGGCGCGCCATGCGGCCGTTGTCGTCGGGAATCTTGCGGCCGAGGAGGTCCATCGCCTGCACGCCGTTGGTGCCCTCGTAGATCTGCGCGATGCGCGCGTCGCGCACGAACTGCTCCATGCCGTACTCGCGGATGTAGCCGTGTCCGCCGTAGCACTGCAGGGCGATGTTGGTGACGTCGAAGCCGGTGTCGGTGCAGAACGCCTTGATGACTGGCGTCATGAGCGCGACGAGATCTG
>JBPCNJ010000130.1:0-4668 GCA_051001375.1 Gemmatimonadaceae bacterium | reverse complement strand
GTCGGCACCCAACTGCGCATCCTCCCCAACCACGCGTGCGCCACGGCCGCGCAGTTCGACGGCTACGAGGTCCTGCCGGCCGATCCCGGCGCGCCGCTGGCCCACTGGCCCCGCATCCGCGGCTGGTAAGCGTTGCGCTTTAAGCCCGCAGCTTCGTGCGCTTCATCGGCGATTCGGAGAATGCGGCCGAGAACTCCGGATCTGGGAATAACAGATTGTCATAGTTCTGTTTATCATACAAGTGGCACTACACAGAAACCGGAGTTCCACTTCCCGCTGCACCGATAGCGTAGGTCAGCCGTTCGCTTCCACACCGTTATGAAACCACATGCCCGGCAATCTGATTCCGCAAACCTGGCAGTACGACCCTACCCTAGACGCGCCGCTGGCATACAGGCGCGCCTGCCGGTACGAAGCATTCATTCCCGACGAGCTGACATCGCTCGCCCTGCAGCTTGACGCGTCGCTCGCGGGCCTGGTGTCAGAAGCGGAGAACGCCCTCCGCGAACTGAACGACCAAGGCGGACCGGCTCTGGCACCGCTCGCTCGGCTCCTGCTGCGGACCGAGTCCATCGCCTCCTCGAAGGTTGAAGGGATGCAGCTCGGAGTTCGCGAGCTCGCACGCGCGGAGGCCAGGGCGGAATCAGGCATCGCCCCAAGCCCGACCGCCGTCGAGGTGCTCGCAAACATTGACACCATGGTACTTGCCGTGGACGACGCGGCGGAAGTTGAGCGGTTCGGCGAGTCCGAGATCGTCGCCATCCACCGGCGGCTCCTCGAGCGCGCACCACATCGGCACATCGCGGGGCGTGTGCGTACCCAG
This sequence comes from Gemmatimonadaceae bacterium, assembly GCA_051001375.1. GTDB lineage: Bacteria > Gemmatimonadota > Gemmatimonadetes > Gemmatimonadales > Gemmatimonadaceae > Fen-1247. The sequence continues at coordinate 3,845 of JBPCNJ010000130.1, read as the reverse complement.
CAGAACTGGATCGGTGGCAACGACTACAACCCGTGTGGGGCCGCCTTTGTCCCACCGCCTCCGGAGGAAGTGAATCGCCTGCTCGCGGACCTCTGCCAGGCGATCAATGACGACACGCTGCCGCCACTGGTACAGGCGGCGCTTGTGCACGCCCAGTTCGAGACGATCCATCCGTTCGACGACGGGAACGGACGCACGGGACGCGCCCTCGTGCATGTGGTGCTGCGGCGCAGGGGGATCGCGCCGCGGTTCCTCCCACCGATCAGTGTCATCTTTGCCGGCGCGAAGGATCGCTACATCGCCGGACTCACACGGTTCCGTGGTGATGGCGTCACCCACTGGATCGAGCACTTTGCCGCCGCGACCGTCAGGGCGTCCCGTCTGGCGCGCGCATACATCGAGGCTGTCCGTGCATTGCAGGAACGCTGGCGCCAGCAAGTCCGCGCGGCCGACAAGGTCCCGCGAGCTGACGCAGCCGCTTGGGCGATTATCGACCTGCTGCCGGCGCACCCGATGATCTCGGCGCCTGTTGCCGCTGCGGTCACGAATCGCGCAAAAGGGCGCGTCTATGAAGGCATCGAGCAGCTCGTCGCCGCCGGCGTCCTACTCCCCCTCTCCGAAGGACGTCGTAACCGCTGGTGGGAAGCAGCCGGCCTGCTGGATCTCATTGCACAACTCGAAGCGGGACAGCTTCCGCCAGCAAGCGGACTCGGCTCACACCTCTCGCCGTGAGGTCCCAAGATCGCCGAGAGGAATGCGCACCTGATCACGCGTGCAGCACCATGCCCCAGCATGAAACCATAACGGGTGATTGGGCTGCTGCGGACACGCCGGCCAAGTGGTGTCGACGAACGTGTCCATCAACTCCTGCTGCACCTCCTCTGCGACTCGAGTGACGAACTCACCACCGGAGGCGAACTCTCGCTGGGTCGCGGCGTAGTGCGCAACGAGATCACGATGCTGTCCGCCGAGCGTGCTGACGACGTCCTGCTGCAACAGGGCGAGCTCGCCGCGCTCATCATACATGCTGAGATCTTCGGGCATAGGATCGCCGGAAAAAGAACGACTGATCTTGGGCGTCAGCTCGCGAGGATGAGCAGGTAGACACCCATGGGTGGTTGCATAGGTTTACAACAAAGAGCACTTTGCGATGCGATATTAGCGAGCCCACATTCGGGAGGGTGAATGTTGCGCCACCTCACCAAGCGACGCGTACTGGTCTCCATGTTGGGATCCGCCGCCGTCCTCGCCGTGTTTCTCGGCGTCAAGTGGAAGGAGAATTCGGACCGCGGCGGGCAAAGGTACGCCGAGCCGTTCCGCATCGCGGGCAACCTCTACTACGTCGGCGCGAACGACGTCGCGTCCTTCCTGATCACCGGTCCCGAAGGCCATGTCGTGATCGATGGCGGTTATCCCGGAACCGCCCCGATGATCTTGGCGAGCATCGCCAAGCTCGGCTTCCACATACGGGACGTCAAAGTACTCCTCAGCTCGGAGCCGCACTTCGACCACGCGGGCGGACTGGCGGCGCTGCAGCAGGCGTCGGGCGCCGAGCTGTGGGCCAGCGAGGCGAGCGCCGACGCCATCGTCTCCGGCGGCGACGACCCCGCCATCTTTCTGCCGATAAGGGCCCTTATCTGGACCGGGCTCCTCAGGTACCCCGCCCCGCGCGCCGACCATCGGTTCAAGGACGGCGACACGATCCGCGTCGGGCCGGTCGCGCTCACAGCGCACATTACGGACGGGCACACGCGTGGCTGCACCTCGTGGTCGTTCCCCGTCCGCGACGGTGAGCGGGTGCTGAATGTCGTGAGTGCGTGCAGCCTGGTGGGGCTGCAAGGATCGCGGTATCCAGGACAGCGGGCCGACTTCGAGCGCACCTTCCGCGTGCTGCGGAGCCTGCCCGCCGACATCTGGGTGAGCTCGCACGCGAGACTGTGGGGCCGATACCGCAAGTTCGCCGCACGCGACACGGCGAAGAGCCCGGTGGATCCGTTCATCGACCGCGAGGGCTACCGCGCGTACATCGATAGCGGCGAGGCGAGATTCCGCAGGGGGATCGTGCAGTAGCAGCAGGACCGCTGGCCGCGCCTCTGCCAGTCGATGCGGACGGCGGCTCAGGTGCCTGGCCTCTGGTGTGGACCGCCTCGACCGCCCACGCCGCGTGCTCGCGCACGAGCGGCTCGGAGTCGTCTAGCGCGCGGATGAGGTCGTCGTCGGCCGTGCCGGCGGTGCCTAACACGACGGCCGCGTTGCGCTTAAGCCCCCGCAGCTTCACGCGCACGCACTTCGCACCCTTCGAGACGCTCTCCTCCTGCGCATCATCTACGGACCGGAGTACACACTTCCCGAGCATCTCGAACGACTGCGCTCGCGCGGATTGTCGGCCAAGCGCTCGTTCGCACTGCGCGAGTTCGCGCTCGGCATCGAAGGTCTGGATCGTTTCGTTCGCCACGAGCCGCTCCGACGCGTGCATGAGTGCGTGTTTGGCGTGCTCGCGTTGGAGAGCGAACCAGTTGATCCAAGGTTATAACGCGTGGCTGATGGCATGATCGCAAAGCCTGTCAGACTCGCACACATCACTTCCCGCGTTACTGAGCGTCGCCGAGTGCGGAGCGGTGCCGGAGCACGTACCGTGGGCCACCACGGTCCTGCACACTCGCCATGAGATCGAGCGACTCCACTCGCGTGATCGCGCGCGCGTTCACCGATTGTGCGGCCTGTGCTAGCGCGTCAGGCCGTACCTGCGGAATATTCGGCCGCACGCGCCCCAACGTCACGTGCGGCCGGAAGGCGCGTCCCTCCCGAGGAAACCCGAGACGTTCGCACGCAGCCTCGACGTCGTTGTAGAAGAGCTCGAGCGCCTGGCTCGGCTCAACGCCCACCCAGACGACGCGAGCGCGCCGGAAATTCGGGAATGCACCCACTCCACCCGCCACGAAGTCCATCGGGTGATGACGCTCGGCGACGGCGTCCATGGCCGGCCGGAGACGATCCACTGTCTCCGGCGGCTGCTCACCAAGGAACTTGAGCGTCAGGTGGAGCCGCTCGGCCGACGTCCAGCGCACCTCCGGCGCCGCCGTGCGTAGTTGCATCGTTGCACCGTGCAACGCCTCACGCAACTCGGGCGCAAAGTTAACCGCGAGAAAAAGCCGCACCGCAGTCGTCCTCCGCGCCGGCATGGAGACAGATGCTGGCAACATTGTTACATACGCAACTACTATGGCACCAACGCCTTGTACTTGATCCTGTGTTCAATCGCGGCTTCGTCTGGCGGAGCGGTCGGACTCACAGGAACGAGCTGCGGGTGGGATATCCCTGGTCGAGATGCCCATCGTCTAGAATATGCCGATAACCTGATGTGGACCACCGGCTTTCACGAGCGGCGAAACCGATTGGACGCGAACTTCCAAAACAGCGCCAAGCTTACGCCCGCCACAACGGAACCGGCTAGCAACGCGTGCCAGGTCACGATGCCGAAGTACAGCGCGCCCGGCAAGAACAACGCGTACCACACGGCGATGGTCATCAAGAGCCTTCGCCGATTGAACTCGTGCGTGTGCTGCATACGACGCGTCCTCTCGATTCTGGATAGGTGCCGCCATAGGTGCCGCGAGATCACAGCGAATAATATGCTCGTTGCGCGCAGTACCCCTATGCCGTGCGAGCTAGGGTTCCCCAGAGCTCGGCGATTATCGCTGGCAATGACCGCTCCCACGGAGGCCTGCGATTCTCAGACCAAAATCAGACGCCCTACTTGCAATACGGATATTTCCCTTCGAGGCGCCACGGTCACCTGGATGTAGAAAGCCGAACCAGAGTACCATTTGCAGAGTGTCAGGACG
>JBPCNJ010000129.1:0-20878 GCA_051001375.1 Gemmatimonadaceae bacterium | reverse complement strand
CCCGAGATCGGGGACCCGTGGACGCCCTGATCATACAGCACCGTGAGCAACGGGGCCGGCATGAAGATCTGAAAGCGCGCGTTCAGGGTGCGCTGCTCGGGATGAAAAACAAAGCGCGCGGTGTCAGCAGCGGGCGGTCGATACGAGTCCGGCACGATCTTGACGTCGGTGTAGCCGAGGGCGGTATCGCCGAGTGCAACTGTGACGCGGTAGGCGGCGGCCGTATCGACAACGGGAAGAGTCCACGTGATTTCGTAGGCCTCGTCGGTGACATGCACGCGCTGGGTGTCTCTCACCGACGGGTCGGACACGAAGCGCGCCAGAGTATCCGCGCCGCAACTGTCGCCAGCAAGCCTGCAGATGGAGACGGAGGGAGCGAGAGTCGTGTCCAACTCGCCCTTGGGTGAATGTCGGGGACCGAGCGGCGGGAGAAAAACGATTTCGGGTGCGGTCGAGTCCGCGGGGGTGTTGATTTGGGGCGAAACGCCCGCGTTGTCCTGAGTAAGCGTTTGAGCATGCGGGGCCGTTGGCGTGTCTCGACACGCGCCTTGGGCGGCCAACGTTGCGATCACTGCGGCGACTACCAAGCGCGGAACGAGCGCGCGATACTGGGGCATCATCAGCTCCTGAGGGTTGGGCCGCCAGTGTACGCTGAGCGTTGCGAGGTGCGGCGGAGCGCGGTTGCGCGCGCTTCATCACGGTGTTGCCGACTGTTTGCGCACGATCACTTGTGTGCTCTTCCCCGGCCGCTTTTGACAACCGCGTCTCATCGCGGCGGGCTGGCATTCCAGGCAGTATCTTTAGCCCATGCCAGAGCGCATTCGCACCCGGTTCCTGGTGGTCGGGAGCGGCGTCGCAGGATTACATACAGCGTGGAGAGGGGCCGCTTCGGGTGATGTAATCGTCCTGACGAAGCGCACCTTGTTCGACAGTGCAACCGCTTACGCGCAGGGTGGAATTGCGGCGGCGCTCGGTGCGGGAGACTCGCCCGAACTGCACCGGCGCGACACTCTGGCCGCCGGCGCAGCGTTGTGTGACGCGGCTGCCGTGGAAGTTCTGGTAGAGGAAGGCCCCGCTCGTGTGCGTGAGCTAGCCACGGCCGGCGCCCATTTCGATCGCGACGTCAAGGGGAAGCTCATGCTCGGGCGCGAGGCCGCCCATTCCAGGCGCCGGATTGTACACGCACAGGGTGATCAGACCGGCGCTGAGGTTGCGCGCACACTTATCGAGCGTGTGCGTGAGACGCGGAACATTCGCGTATCGGAAAAGACGCGTGTGCTCGATCTGATTGTCGAGAACGGCGAGTGCGCCGGAGTGCGCGCAACTGTGGCTGGGCAGCCGACGGAGTTCATCGCGGACGTGACGGTGCTGGCGACGGGCGGCTGCGGACAGGTGTATCGGTACACGACCAATCCGGTGGTTGCAACGGGTGACGGCTACGCCATTGCGCATCGCGCGGGGGTGAAGCTGGCCGACATGGAATTCGTGCAGTTCCATCCGACGGCACTGGACACTCCGGAGAATCCACTCGCGCTCATATCGGAGGCTGTGCGCGGCGAGGGTGCGGTGCTGGTGAACGACCGCGGCGATCGATTCATGGTCAAGCTGCACAAGTCGGCGGAGTTAGCGCCGCGCGATGTGGTGGCGCGCGCAATCTTCCGGGAGCAGCGCGAGGGGCACCGCGTGTTCCTGGATGCGCGCCGGCTAGATGGCTCGTTTGTGGAGCGATTCCCCGGGATATATGCGCTGTGTCGCGCGCGTGGTATCAATCCCCTAACGGATCTGATTCCGGTTACGCCGGCCGCGCACTACATGATGGGCGGAATCGTTACGGATCTTGCTGGTCGCGCCAGTATACGGAGGCTGTATGCGTGCGGCGAGGTGGCGCGCACAGGGGTGCACGGCGCCAACCGCCTGGCGTCAAATTCGCTGCTCGAAGGGCTCGTATTTGCTGAGCGTGTTGCGCTCGACATGGTAGCGACTGAGCCGCTCGTGAGCGATCCCGGAACTGCGGACTGGACTGCCCCATTGCTAATCGATCGTGGCGCGGCACAGGTCGCCGCGGATGATATTAAAAGGGCAGTGTGGGAGAACGCCGGTATCGATCGAACGGCCGACGGTTTGCGAGATTGTCTGGAGATGCTGAACGCGATTGCAAAGCGCCTGCCGGCTGGCGCGACGGAAGAAGTGAACATGATTGATACGGCTCGGCTCATCGCCGAAGCAGCGCTGATGCGTCAGGAGAGTCGGGGCGGTCACTACAGGAGCGACTTCCCGAGACCGAAGCGGAAGTGGCGGGACCGACACATTGAATGGTAGGGGAATGCTCGAAACGATAGACAACACGGACGCAACCGCCTCACTTCAGGACCGCATCAAGTCGCTCGCACGCGAGCGGGACGCTGTGATCCTGGCGCACAACTATGAGCGGCCTGAGGTTCAGGATGTGGCAGACTTCGTCGGCGATTCGCTCGGCCTGAGCCGCGAGGCCGCGCGGACATCCGCACAGGTGATAGTCTTTTGCGGCGTACACTTCATGGCGGAAACCGCGGCTATATTGTCGCCGCAAAAGACGGTTCTGCTTCCAGACATGGCGGCTGGCTGTTCGTTGGCATCGACGATCGATGCGGCGCAATTGCGCGAGTGGAAAGCCGAGCATCCGGGCGCTGTCGTGGTGAGTTATGTGAACACGACGGCGGAGGTGAAGGCGGAGACTGACTACTGCTGCACGTCGGGAAATGCTGTGGAGATCGTGAACTCGATCCCCGCGGATCGGGAGGTTCTCTTTCTCCCAGACATGTTCCTCGGCGCGCACGTGCGTCGCGTGACCGGACGGGAGAACATTCATGTATGGATGGGCGAGTGTCACGTGCATGCGGGAATCGATCCGGAGCACATCACCTTGCAGCGTGCGTTGCATCCCGGAGCGGAGTTCCTCATTCATCCTGAGTGTGGTTGTGCCACGAGTGCGGTGGAGGCAGTTTCGGCGGGTGCAATCGATCCGGCGGGAGTGCAGATATTATCGACCGAGGGGATGATCAAGCGCCCGTCGATCTCGGATGCGGACGAGTTCATTGTCGCGACGGAAGTCGGGATTCTGCACCGGTTGCGGCGTGACAACCCGACGAAGCGGTTCATTCCCGCAAACGATCGGGCGGTATGCGCGTATATGAAGGTGACAACGTTACCCAAGGTTCTGCGTTCGTTGGAGCGCATGCAGTATCCGGTGATGGTTGCACCCGACATAGCCGCGCGCGCACGTCTGGCGATCGAAAGAATGGTGGCGATCGGTGGTGGTAATACCACGCCGCTGTCCATGGATCCAGCTACGGCTGAGGACCCGGGTGAATGAGCGACCGGTTGACTGACCGCGATGGGGACGACCGTGATAACGGCGGGCTGACGCAGCCGAGCGCCGCGCATCTGGCCGAGCGTGGGTTCACTCCTGATGGTCCTCTCGCGCTACCGCTGAGCGAGGTGGAGCGCCAACGATTGGTGCGCGATGCTCTGGACGAGGACAGGGCGGACAATGATATCACCACGCTCGCAACGATCCCGTCTGAAACGCAGGCGCATGGCGCGCTTGTGGCGCGACGGCCGGGCGTGGTGTGTGGCACCGCGCTGGCGATCGAAGCGTTCCGGCAGCGCGACAGCTCGATCGTGTTACGCGTGGATGCACCTGATGGAAGGAGCGTGGGCCGCGGCAGCACGGTTCTCTCCATCACGGGTTCCGCGTCCGCGATGCTCAGCGCAGAGCGTGTGGCGCTCAACTTCGTCCAGAGATTGTCAGGGATCGCGACGCTGACAGCGCAGTATGTGAACGCGGTACGCGGAACGGGCGCCAGCATTCTCGATACGCGGAAGACGACGCCGGGATGGCGCAAGCTGGAGAAGTACGCGGTGCGCTGCGGCGGCGGCATGAGCCACCGTGCCGATCTGGGTCACGCGGTGTTAATCAAGGACAACCACCTTGCTGCCGTGGATCACAACATCGCGCTCGCCGTGGAGCGGGCGAGAGCGGTGGCCCCGCGTGGAACGCGTGTGGAAGTGGAGTGCGAGGATCTGGACGATGTATCGGCTGCGCTGGTGGCCGGTGCGGACATCATAATGCTCGACAATATGGGATTGCACGACATGCGCGAGGCGGTGCAGGCGATTGGCGGACGCGCGGTGGTCGAGGCATCGGGCGGGGTCAATCTGCAGACCGTGTGTGGCATCGCGCAAACCGGCGTGGACTGGATTTCTGTCGGAGCGCTGACGCACTCGCCGCCTTCGCTGGATCTGGCACTGGACTTCGACGAGTGAGCGACGAATGAGCGATGATTGAGTGACAGTGCGGGGACGATCTGGACGATCGGCCACTCCACGCACCCGATGGACGAATTCATCGGTATCCTGCACACTCACGGGATCACGCGCATTGCCGACGTCCGGCGCTTTGCTGGATCCAGGAAGTATCCGCACTTCAGTCCCGATGCGATGGCTCGAGTGCTGGCCGAGCGCGGCATCGGCTACACGTCCATGCCTGCGCTGGGTGGCCGTCGCAAGCCGCTACCCGATTCACCGCACTCGGCATGGCGCAACGAGGCATTTCGCGGTTATGCAGATTACATGGACACGCCCGAGTTCGATGAGGCGGCCGCGGAGTTAATGGCACTGGCGCACGCCGATCGAGTGGCGATGATGTGCGCGGAAGGCGTGTGGTGGCGCTGTCATCGATCGATGATCTCTGATTACTTCAAGGCACGAGGGTGGACCGTGCTACACATTCTCGGGCCAGCGGTGCCGAAGGAGCACCCGTACACGCCGGTGGCGAGGTTGGTCGATGGCGAGCTGGCGTACTGATGTACGGATACGAGCTCTCGACGCTATAGATCGGGCCGGAGCTCCTCCGCGCCGTTGAGATACACGTGTCGGATTGTGGCATCGCCCGGCATCTCGAGATGGAGCAGAACGCGGACGACGCGTTGCATCGCGCCGGGAACGGGGATCTCCACGCTGCAAAGCATGGCGGTGTCGCTCCAGCCCAGGTCACGCGCGGCGCGCGCAGGAAACTCGCTCTTGAGGTCGGGGGTGACGGTAAAGAATGCGCTGATCACCTGAGAGGAGGTCGCGGAGTTGCGGTCGAGTAGCTCGCGGAGTAGCTCGCTGGTGACTTCGCGGATCACGCCAGATTCATCGCGGTCGACGCGTGTTGCGCCGCGCACGCCACGTATGCGCGTGGTCGTCATCTTGCGTTCATTGATTCAACAATTCAACGGATGATCGGATCGGGCATGGTGTAGCGGCCCGCGCTCCGCACCGCGCTTGCAATCGAACGACGTGTGTCATCGAGACCTTCTTCTCGGCCGTCCAGTGCCATGCGCGCGGTGCGGAAGCGACGTCCCGATTCCACGGTAAAGAGTTGGCATAGCTCGAGCGCGCGGGTAACTGTCGCTTCATCGCCACTTTGCAGCAACGATTGCGTGCGGGAGATCACGCACGCGGTGGCGAACAGCTCGATGGTCATGTTGGCCAATCGCTCGACGATCAACTGCCGATCGACAATCTGCTTGCGGTGCCGCCGGATCGCGCGCTCCGCGGCCGCGCGAAGCTCGGCGACGTGCTTCTCCAGATATTGCTTGTGAATGTCAAGACGCTTATCCAGCTGCACATCCAGGGTGGCGGTTGCGCCGAGTGCGCTGCGAACGCGGGTAGACGCAGCCTCGCTCAGGAGTCCCAGGTTCTTGATGGGAGCGCGCAGTGCGGCGCTCAATCCCTTTAGCTCACCTGACAGTGTTTGCAATCCGTTTAGCGCTACAAAAAGGCGGAGTATCTCGTTCGCTCCCTCAAAGATCCGGTTGATGCGACTGTCACGCAGATACCGCTCGTACGGATACGGTTTCACGAAACCGCGGCCCCCGGCGATCTGCACCATCTCATCGGCGGTGCGCCAGACGAGCTCACTCGCAAAGACCTTGCCTATCGCGGCTTCGAGTGACCAGTCTGCTTCACCGCGGGTGGCGATAGTCACGAGCACGCCCAGCATGGCATCGCCGGCGTAGATGTCCGATGCGATTGACGCGAGCTTTCGCTGGGTGATCTCGAACGCGGCGAGCGGGCTTCCAAACTGTTCGCGCTGCTCGGCGTATCGCGCCATCTCCTGGAAGATGTGCTTGGTGCCGCCGGTGCATCCCGCCGCGAGCGACAGGCGACCAGCGTTGAGCACGTTCACCGCTACCGCGAATCCCTTGCCGATCTCGCCCATCACGTTCTCGGCTGGAACGCGTAAGTTGTGATATTCCAGCTCAGCCTGTGTCGAGCCTCTGATGCCCATCTTGTGAACGGTCTCGACGACGCGAAAGCCGGGCATGGCGGGTTCGATGAGGAACGCGGTTGGACGCATCACCGTCTCACCCTTGCGCTCGACTTCGGTCTGAGCGAAGGTTGCGATGACCGCTGCGCAATGTCCGTTGCCTATCCAGAGTTTGCGGCCGTTGAGCATCCAGTGGGTGCCGTCATCGCTCAATTTGGCGGTCGTGCGCATGTGCTGTGCGTCCGAGCCAACAGCGGGTTCGGTGAGCGCGTACGCGGCCAGGATTTCTCCGCGCGCGAGTCCGGGTAGCCAACGTTCTTTCTGTTCCAAGTTTCCGTACAGCACGATCGCCTTGGAGCCGAGTCCGCAGTGCACGCCGATGAACACACCGAGCGACGGATCGGTTGCGGCAACGGCCTCGAATACCCGGGCGTACGCCGTGGGCGAAAGCTCGAGGCCACCGTAACGCTTTGGGATGGTCATCCCCAGAAAGCCGTGCTCGCCCAATGCGGCTATGACATCGTCGCCTAGCGTCTCTTCGCGATCGAACCTGGCGGAATCGACTAGGCCGCCGAGGCGACCTTCAATGAGGGCGACGAGGCGCTCAACCGTTGCGGCCTCGTCCGGGTTGGTAACGTCGAGCGAAGGCGGATATGGGAAGATGAGACTGCTGTAGATCTTGCCTGCGAACACACCGCGTGTGAAGGATTCGCGCTCGGTAGTCACAGAGTGGTGTTTACGGCTGAAGCGCGTGCGATGTCGAGCGCGCGGGGCGAAGGCATGTCACAGTAATCGCCATGACAGGCGAACGTGGCTGCGTATTCCGCGTCGCCCAGCAGGTGACCGAACGCTGATGGATAGCGTGAGGCCATTTCGGCGAGCGAGTTCATCACCATCCAGGCGCGCTCGCGGTACGCGTCGTTGCCGTCGTAATCGGCGAGTCGGAGCAGTAGCTCAACCGCGAGCGACGTCCCGGACGGGATGGCGTTGTCCATGACATCACGCGGCCGGGTGACGAGCTGCTCGGCGTCCCTGGAAGTGTCAAAGAAAGCATTGAGATCAGCGTTCCAGAACTCGTCGTGCATGACGCGCGCGAGATCGCGCGCTGCTTCGATCCAACGTGGCTCCGGAGACTGCTCGAACATTGCCAGCATGCCCAGCGCTACGGCCGCCTGGTCTTCCAGGAAGCCGGGTATGCGCGTGACGCCGTCTTTGTGCGTGCGCATGACGCGGCCGTCACGTACCATCTGGGTAAGAAGAAAGTCAGCGTTGCGGGCGCCTAGCTGCGCGAAGTCACCGCGCGTAAAGGTACGCGCCGCCTCGATCACGCCACGCAGCGCGAGACCGTTCCAGGATCCGAGGACTTTCTCGTCGCGCCCGGGCCAGACTCGTTGAGCGCGCTCAGCGTACAGCGCGGGTCTTGCGCGCGCGATAACCTCGCGCATCGTATCAGTACCGGTATTCGCGCGCGCGGCGGCGACGCCCATATCAGCCGGAACATTGAGGATGTTGTGTCCATCGAAGTTTCCGCCCTTTGTCACGCCGTAGTACGCCTTTACAGCCGCGGAGTCGTCGCCCAGCACGGAATCGAGCTCGGCGGCGCTCCACACGTAGAACTTCCCCTCCTCGCCTTCGGAGTCGGCGTCGAATGAAGAGTAGAAACCGCCCTCGGGCGAGGTCATCTCACGAGCGAGCCAGTCGATCGTTTCCTCGGTCACGCGGCGGACTTCGTCATCTTTAGTAGCCTGGAACAGATGCGCGCCGAAACGGATCAGGAGCGCGTTGTCGTACAGCATCTTTTCGAAATGCGGTACCAGCCACCGCTCGTCCACAGAGTACCGGGCGAAGCCGCCGCCGATCTGATCGTAGATGCCACCGCGCGCCATCTTGATGAAAGTCTCGTGTGCCATCTCCAGTGCTGGCTGCTCGCCGGTGCGTGCCCAGTGCCGCAGGAGGAAATCGAGTAGCATGGTGGGTGGGAACTTGGGTGCGCCCTCCAGGCCGCCGTTGAGCGCGTCGTACTGCCGAGCGATTCCGCGGTACGCTGACTCCAGAGCCCGCTCGTCCAGCTTGGCATCACCCGCGGGCTCGGGCCGCACTGCATCATAGATGCGACCAACTGACGCAACACTCGAAGAGATGCTCTCCTTCCGGTTCTGGTACGCGTCGGCGACGCCCTGGAGCACTCGCGTGAAGGATGGCATTCCCTGACGATCGACGGGCGGAAAATAGGTGCCGCCGTAGAATGGCTCGCCCGCGGGCGTCAGGAATACCGTCATCGGCCAGCCGCCGTGGCCCGTCATGGCCTGAACGGCGCGCATGTAAACCGAGTCGAGGTCGGGTCGCTCCTCGCGATCCACTTTGATGTTCACAAAGTTGTCGTTCATCACCGCGGCGACGGTCGGGTCCTCGACCGACTCGTGCGCCATCACGTGGCACCAGTGGCAGGCCGCGTACCCGATAGAGAGTAGGATGGGCTTGCCCTCGCTCTTGGCTCGCGCGAGGGCCTCGCTGTCCCACGGGTACCAATCCACGGGATTATTGGCATGCTGTAACAGGTAGGGCGATGTCTCGCCCGCGAGATGGTTGGGCATGCCATCAAGATAGCCGGATGAGGCGGCGAGTCGCGGCGATTGGACCGCGACGGGACGATTGACCATTACATTGGAATTCATGGCCACGATCGCGAAAGACCTGGACGAGTTCCTCATGCGGCACGAGTCGCGGATCGAGGAAGAGCTGTTTGACTTCCTGCGCATCCCGAGCGTGAGCGCGCAGCCGACGCACGATTCCGACACTCGCGCAGCCGCGGAATGGGTGAAAGGAGCGCTGGAGCGCGCCGGCCTCACCGCCACGCTGTACGACACGCCCGGCCACCCGGTGGTCATTGGCGAGTGGCGCGGCGCCAGCGAGAACGCGCCGACGGTGCTGGTGTACGGCCACTACGACGTGCAGCCGCCCGAGCCGCTGGACCTGTGGACGTCGCCGCCGTTCGAGCCGGAGGAGCGCGAAGGACGTATCTACGCGCGCGGCTCGGTGGACGACAAGGGGCAGCTCTTCCTACACATCAAGGCGCTGGAAGCACATCTTGCCGAGCGTCGAATCCTGCCGTGCAACGTCGTCGTAGTCGCGGAAGGGGAGGAAGAGGTCGGGAGCACCAACCTCGAAGCATTCATCGAGCAGCATCGCGATCTGCTCAGGTGCGATGCGGTGGTCATCTCGGATTCGGCGATGTTCGCGGAGGGGATTCCGTCGATCCTGTCGTCGCTGCGCGGACTGGCGTACTTTCAGATCGACGTGCAGGGTCCGTCGGGCGATCTGCACTCGGGGATGTACGGTGGCGCGGTAGTGAATCCGGCGGCCGCGCTCGCGCGCATCATCGCTTCGCTGCACGATGACAGTGGCCGCGTGATGATCGAAGGTTTCTCTGATGACATGAGCCCGTTCGATCCGAAAGTGATCGCGGGAATGAAACAGCTTCCGTTCTCGGATGACCAACTCAAGACTGAGGTGGGCGTCACCGCACTCGGTGGCGAGCAGGGATTCACGTCACTGGAAAAGTTGTGGACGCGCCCGACCTGCGAGGTAAACGGTCTGCTCTCCGGCTACACTGGCGAGGGCGCCAAGACCGTACTGCCAGCGAAGGCGATGGCGAAGGTGAGCTGCCGGCTGGTCCCGAATCAGGACCCCGCGAAGATCGCGCAGCTGTTCGAGGCGCATGTAGCCAAGGTCACGCCCGCCGGTGTCACCGCCGCGGTAAACTATCTGCACGGCGGCCGCCCGTGGCGCGCCGATCTCAGCGGACCCATCTTCGACGCCGCCCGCCATGCGCTGGAAGCCGCTTTCGGGCGCGAGCCTGTAATCGTTGGAGAAGGTGGCTCGATCCCCGTGGTGGGCGACTTTCAGCGCATCCTTGAAGCGCCCGTTCTGCTGGTGGGCTTCGGCCTGCCTGGTGAGAACGCACACGCGCCGAACGAGTGGATGAGCGTCGAAAACTTTCGGCTTGGGACCAAGGCGATGGCCGCGCTGTGGGATGAGTACGCGGCCGCATTGTTGTAAGCTGGCGTAACCCGCTGCAGTCCTGTAGATCCTGTAATCCTACCTTTCAACCAGGCGAGTAACGACGCATGCCTGAGGGACAGGAAGTAGAGCTGGAGTCGCTGCACGAGCACATTCACGAAGCCGCCGAACACGACGGCGGCCGATTCCTCAGAGTGGTTGCGCTCACCACGGCGCTTCTGGCCGCACTCGCCGCGATCGGATCGCTGCAGGCCGGAGCGACGGTTAATGAGGCGCTACTCCTGAAGACCGCGTCTACGCAGCTACAGAGCAGGGCTTCGGATCAGTGGGCGTATTACCAGGCCAAGGGTGTGAAGGGTGCAATCGCGCAGGGTGCATCGAACGCCTGGGAGGCTGCTGGCAAGCCCGTACCTGTAGCGCTGACCACTGCCGCGGCGCGCTATACCGCCGAGCAGCGCGATATTTCCAAGGAAGCCACACAGCTGGAGCACGAGCGCGATGCCAAATCGGCGGAGGCCGATCATCTGCTCCATCGTCATCACGGATTCGCCAACGCGGTTGCGCTATTCCAGGTAGCCATCGCACTCGGCGCAATTACAGCGCTCACACGCTCACGTCCGGTGTTTGGCGGCTCGTTGCTGCTCGGTGCCGTGGGGCTGGTGTTGCTCGCGTTGCAGTATCTGCGGTAGAACGTGTTTTAATCGGGACGCGCGGTCCGGCCCCAAGCAGGACCGCCTACCCGCGTATCATTGGCGCTGATGGCACGGACCGTTCTCCTGTCACTCCCATGTCAACTAAAATGCCGAATACGAATCGGAACGCACTCATCGGCGGTCTCATTGCCGGCGCCGTACTCTCCGTGCGGTCTGTTGTACGCTCACGTCGGTTCTACGATCTCAAGAACAAGGTCATCCTCGTAACCGGCGGCTCCCGCGGACTCGGGTTGGTCATGGCGCGCGAATTCGCGGCGCGCGGTGCACGGCTCGTGATCTGCGCGCGCGATGCGGAGGAACTGGAGCGTGCCCGCGCTGAGCTGTCCGGCTTGGGAGCAGATTCAGCTGCAGACATTCTCGCCGTGACGGCCGATGTCACGATTCAAGACGATATCGAGCGGCTCCGAGCCGCGATATACGCTCGTTTCGGACGGGTTGATGTTCTGGTGAACGACGCAGGTGTCATCACCATCGGGCCGTTCGAGGAGATGACCGTCGCCGATTATGAAGTGGCGATGCAGACGCACTTTTACGGCCCGCTGTACACCACGATGGCGTTCCTACCAGGCATGCGCGAACGCGGTCATGGGCGAATCGTGAACATCTCATCCATCGGTGGCAAGATCGCCGTGCCGCATCTGTTGCCGTACTGCGCGAGCAAGTTTGCGCTCGCGGGATTCTCGGAAGGGATGCGTGCGGCGGTCAAGCGTGACGGTGTGTATGTCACAACCGTGTGTCCGGGTCTCATGCGGACCGGCAGTCCACGGCACGGGGAATTCAGAGGGAAGCTAGAGGAGGAATACGCCTGGTTCACCGCCGCCGACTCTCTACCCGGTTTGAGTATCGATGCAACTCGCGCCGCGCGCATGGTCGTGGATGCCTGCGTGCACGGCGATGCGGAGCTCATCATGCCCGCATCAGCCTGGATCGGTGTGAAAGCGAACGCGCTTGCGCCTGGGATCGCGAGCGACGTGCTATCGCTCAGCGAGCGTCTCCTCCCTCAGGTGAACGGCTCCGACGGTGAGAAGCGTAGAGGAGCTGAGATCGCGCGCGATGCGATTCCGCCTTGGCTCGCGGACCGGGATGATAAGGCCGCATTACAGAACAACGAGATGCCACTCCGGCCGACTATTTAGTCGGAACGTGATGGCTAACTGACGCGCGGCGGTCGTGTTGTCCCACAAGCACCATCATGCCGCACGCGGCCAGAGTCGCAATCAGTAGCGCAACGGTATTCGTATGCCAGAGGCCCAGGACCGCTGTCGCTGCCTGAACAATTGGCATCCGAGCGAGAGCCGGGATTGTCGGCGCAACGGTGAGTAGCGCCAATACCCAGCCGTGCATGAGCGCCGGCGAGGGTTGGAAGAACGCGGCCGTCGTCAACTCCGAACTCGCGGAAACACGCGCTTCACCGACCGAAGGCCAGTCTCGCCGAGTATATCAGTGGGCGTCCGTCGGGCGCTATGATCTCCACACTGATTAAAAACCAGATCCACGCCGCGCCTCCTATCGCCTGGGAGTCCCGTGCACTCTCACGAACGGCTCTACGCCGGAGTTCTCAGTACCGCCACTCCCTCACCAGAAACAGCCCGAACGAGCTCGTCGTCTGCGGGTCTTGGTTCTGCTGTAGCGTGGGCTGCCTGAGTATGTAACGTGGCTCGAAGCTGGCCTCGACCCGGTACCCGGTCTGCGCGCCAAAGCGGTGGATGACCTGGAATCCCGGACGCAGCAGCGAGGCGGGGTCGGGCCTTACCTGGAGCTGCAGGAAGGTTCGCGTCTGGATGTACTTGCCGAACTCGATCTGCGTGCCGCGCAGGAAGCTGGATGCGCCGAGCGATACGTCGGCCGGGGATATGTCGAAGAAGTCAGCGCCGAGCGAGCGCGCAGCGTCGCCCGATACCTGATCCGTCACGGCACTCAGAGCGGCCGCGCCGACCTGCTTGGCCGCGAAAGCAGCGCTGGCACCGACCAGGTTTCCCGATCCGCCGGTACCACCGTTGCTGAGCGGGCTCCCCGACTGCTGTAACAGTGATGAAGAGGAGGTGCCGAACGCGAGATAGCTGAGCAGCTCAGTCTGAGACAGAGGCGGCTGTGCGTCGCTCTGCAACGCGATCTTGGGCTGGTCCAGCGTCCCCGAGATAACGATCTGGATGGTGAGTGCCGGCACCTGAATAGCGTAGCGGCCCGCGATCTGGAGGATCGGGTTGAGAGTCGGGCTGTTCGTGAATACCGCCGAGCCGCGGTTGATCTGGAACCGGCGCCCCTGGAATCGATACTCACCACGGTCACTTAGCAGAATACCGTCGAGCACCAGCGAGGCCTTGGTATTGTCCGCGGTGATGCGTAGCGGCCGATCGGTATACAGCTCTACACTGGCGTCCTTGGACCTAACGAAGACGTCCCGATTCACCGCAACCTGTACCTGCGCGTGCAAGTGCGCCAGAAGTGGCGACTGAGCCGGGAAGAGCACGCGGTCGGACGCTACAGCTGTGTCCAGCACGTTGTAAAGCGCTGGGTCGCCGGCGCCGACGAGCGTCTTACCGGTCGGCTCTGGAAGATAGAGAACACCGCGCAGGATGCTCACTCGGCCGGTAACATCGACATTGTCGTACGGACCGTTCACCGCGAGGTCGGCACGGGCGTGAATGTTACCCATGTCGTTATCGATTACCTCTGCATCCCGCGCCGACAGCTTCAGAGCGAACGACGGCTGGGCTAACGTCTTGATGCCGACGCCGCCGCTGACCTTGATAAAACCGTCGCTCCGCACCACCAGTGAATCGATCACAACCGTGTCGCGGAGCAGTCTGACATTGGTTGCGACGTCGGTCAGCGTGATTCCAAGCGGAACGATCTTGACGCCACCGTTCTGCAGCGCGACCCGTCCATTGACGATCGGATTGTTGATCGTTCCGGCGATGGTGAAGTTGGCCAGCGCGGTGCCCTTCAGGTCAGTCACGGCGGCGGAAAGCTGCGGGACAATGTCGAGAGGGAGCGAATCAGCGTTGATCCTCACATCGATCGCGCGATCGCGAGGCACTCGTGATCCGGTGACTCCAGAGAGAGCCAGGTTCACCGGTACCGTTCCGCGCGCACGGAGAAATGCCCCGTCTCCGGTGCGGTTTATTTCGGTGTTGGTGCGGAATGTTTGGTTACTATAGTCGATCACACCGTGCAGCTCGGGCGTCGGCTTTCCGGCATAGCTGAAGCGTGTCAGCCCGAACGCACCACTGAAGGAAGGGTCTGACCGTGTCCCATCAGCGTGTAGATCCACCGACACCAGCCCGCTCGCGGCGATGTCGCTCTGCAACAGCTCAACGATGTCGCCAACGTTGAATTGCGTGATGTGCACTTCGAGATTCGAATTGCCGTTGGTGGGCAGCTGACCGTCCACATACACGCGGCCACCCTGCGGACTCGTCAGCTCGAAGTGGCTGATATCCACCCCCGCCGTGCCAAAATGGATGAGCGAAGGCCGCGGTGTCGTGTAAACCGTTTTATCGAATCGCAGCCTCACGTTGTCGAGGCGCAGATCGTTCCGCGTCTTGTTGAGCGTGTACGCTGCACCGACCGTATATGCTCGGCTGGAGTCCTGATTAATGACCAGGTTAACCGTACCGTTCGGCTTCGCGTAGGCAGTGGTCAGCCTCACCGTGTCGAGCGCGAAGCCGGCCGCAAGAACGTTTGTAGCGTGTACATCGACAGCGACATGCGAGTTGGGCGTGAACGCGGTGTTCCACGCGTACGTTGCTGTCGCGGCATCCACGGAGTTGCCATACGCGACGATGTGGCTACCGCTGGCGGTACCGTTGAGGTCGAAGGTGTGAATGTTCCCGGTCGCCGATCCTGCAGCACGCGCCGATCCCGCAAATGCGGTCCGCGAAATCGCGGTCGGAGTATCTATCACCATCTTCGGAAGGCGCTTGCCGGTGACCGCGCGCTCAACTTCGGTCGCCTTGGCTACCCTGAGGGAATCGGCCCGCGCGCGCGCCACACGTTCCGCGAGTATTCTGGGCCGCGGCGGAACGGCTCCCGTGTCCTGTGCCAGGAAACGGGAAAAGCGGCCGAGTGAGTCGATTGCCGCTACGTAGTGAAGCGTCCCAACGTGTGAGCCTGTCAGTCCGAACTGGCCGCCAGCGCTGGCGTAACCGCCCGGCACGTTCACGACCAGAGTATCTACCGTAACGATACCATTGGCGGCGGCGACACGTAGAATCGCGGAATCAACGGCGACGCTATCGTACGCCGACGTTGTGAGATGTGCGGTGGCAACAGCATGCAGCGTTGCCGGGACCAAACCCGAGCCGCGGGCGGTAATGTCGGCGCTTAGGGAGGTACTTGGCGCCTTGGTGCTCACCGAGCTCGCGTTGAACAGGTGCGCGTTCACGGCGAGATCGTATCCCTTCTGTGGCGCCACCAGATCCAGCGTTCCACGCGCGGCGATAGAGCCGCCCTCGGGAGTGGTCAGATTCGCGTCCAACGCCAGGTTGCGCATCGGCCCAGTCAACTTGACAGGACCGGAAACCGCGCCGTGCAGTCCGGCGGCCGGTGCGAACTGACCGACCGTTGCCAGCGACAAAGGCAGAAAGCGCAGATTGGCGTTGATAAAAGGGATGGGAGTACCAGCCCCGTAGATCGCCGAGCCGGCGACGCGCGATACTCCCGTCGACGCGTTGTGCGTAATGTCGACGTTGGCGGTCAGTCTCTTGTCCGAGCTACCATCCAGGACTGCCTTACCGGTAATCGTGCCGCCAATGGGAACCGATGGCGCAACGCTCCGGACAAGCGCAACCTGGAACGGCTCGAGCGTTAGATGCAGATCGTCCGCGCGGAGTACGCCGGCGCTCGCGCCCACGGTACCGAGAGCGACAATGCGCGTTCTGCCGGTCTTGGGATCGTCAAACGCAACGTCGCCGTCCACATGCAATGCACCAAAACCACCCTCGGCGGCCATCTGCCCGGTGAGATATCCCTGCGTTGGCGATTTGATTGTTGGGAACAGCTGCTGAATTGTGCGCGTGTTCAGATGCGCAAACTTCATGTTCGTGTTGTGGAACGCCAGCGTATCGGTGACCATGATCCCGAGCTTGCCGCTCATGGTCGCGCCGGCAACGGCGAGCGACGCGTTGGTCGCCTGATAATCGCTGGTCTTGCCAACCCAGTCGAGCGCAAAGTCGAGCTTGCCACTTCCGTTCTGCGGGATTGTGGGATCGATCCACAGCAGATCGTTGGTCGCGACGGTGTCGGCGTGCAGCCTGAGCCGCAGATCGTCGTTGCTGAATCTGTAGCGGCCGTTTCCAGTCAGACGCGAACTCGCCAGCGCCGCCTGCACACCCGAGAAAAAGAGCGAATCGTCAAGCACGACAAAGCGGCCGCGCGTATCAGTCACTCTCACCGCCGGCGGCCTCAGCGGCTCGGCCGTCGTTTGCAGCGAGGCGACGTCGTAGATCTGCCGCTTGTCATCTGGATCCTGAATGCGCAGAAGCGGCATCTTGGTATAGATGTCGCGGAAATCCGAGACCTTCTGGAAACCTGTATCGGCGCGTACGACGAGCAGACGCGATTTTGAAGCCGGGTTGAGGACGAACCGGATAGCGCTGTCACGCTGTGTCGGCGTGAGCGTGTCAGGTGGCACCCACGGCGACTTCACGGTAACGTGCCCGCTGACGACGGTCAGGTTGCGCAGCGTTACCCAGGAGCCGAGGCTGGGGGGCGGAGCGGGCACATGCTTGACCGTATCGCGTGGAAAGATCCGATCGTAGTTCCACTCTCCGCCCGTCTTTCGGCTGATCACGATGACGGGATTTACCAGCCGAATGTTATTCAGGTAGATGCGCTTGTGCAGCAGGTCGGAAAGCCCGTAGGACGCCGTGACGCTGTCCGCCGTGATGAACGGTGTGCCGCTGCTATCGGTGATGGAGACACCCGACACCGTTGCGCCGTTCACGATGCTGCCACTGACCCCGCCGATTTTGACGAGTCCGTGCGTAATCTTGCCGAGCTGCGACACAGCGGTGCGCCTGACCCGCTCGTGGCCCCAGTCGGTCTGCGTCAGCACCAGGACGGCCACGCCCGCGAGAATCACCAGTCCGGCGATCGTCGAGAGTGCGACTATGGCGGCAGTCCTGCGGCGCATTGTTCTAGAACGCCTCGCCGATGGAAAGGTGCAGCGTCAGGCGCGACAGAATCCCGCCTATCCCACCCCCGCCAGCGACCGAGTAGGTGCGTCGTTGATTCAGCCGTACCAGGCTCCCATTCGTCGCCACCGCGTCCTGCGTTACCACTGGCAGATCCTCAGCGACAGACGGATTCAGACCGATGTCCACACGCACAGGCCCGACCAGCGATTGATATCTGACGCCGACGCCGGGCGTCACCGCCGCCTTGCTCTTGGGCAGTGCGGGGCTTGAGTTCTGTGACAGATACGCGGCGTCCACAAAGGCCGCGCCAAGAAAATCACCGTAGATCGGGAAGCGAAACTCCACGCTCCCCTCGATCAACCGGTTGCCGCCCAGAGGGCGCGCTGTGAACTGATCGTGCGGCGCGAGCGCCGGATTGCACAGCACGACATCGGTTCTGCAGGCGCTGGTAGTATCGTACTGGCGGAGCTTCTGGGCCGGAATCGTGAGCACGCGCGGCCCCAGTTGCGACTCGCCGTAGCCACGTACCGATTGGGATCCGCCGGCGTAGAAGCGGGTCCTTGGATGCAGGATATTGTGCGACCCCGTGAAGTTGGTGTCCGCGCCAACGGCCGCCGCGGTGCTCGAAAGCGCATCCACGTAGCCCACACGCAAATGGCCCGCGAGGACCGACTTGGTGCGAACTGGAAGGAACATCGCGACGTCACCAACCGCGCGATTGTAGCGGAAATCCGACAGCGTGAACGTCGATGCGCTCTCGAGCGACCCCTGCGTCCGATAGCCACTGCGCGGCTCGAACGGATTGTCCGTCTTGTCCAGAGTCAGCGATAGACCGATCGGCGACAGGCTCTGATTGCGCCGCAGTGCACCGAGCGTCGGCGCATCACACACACCATAGTTGACACAAAAGTACACGTCCCCCGCATCCACTTTGGTTAGCTCGTAGCGATAGTTGAGGCTGGCCGGACCGCGCTCAGTGAGCAGGCGCGTGAGAGTTGCAGAAGCGCCGTAGCCGCGGTCCACGTAGATGCCCGGTGAGCTCCGTCGGTGCGCAAATACACCGAGTGCCGCCTCGTTGTTCGGCGAGCCGAACCATGGATAACGAAACTCTCCGCTGGCGGTGTACGTTGGCGCGAAGTACTTGGACGCCGGATCGCCTATGACTGCCTTTCCCACGTCGTAGAAGATCCCATTCCCGTTCAGCTGGCGCGCGAACAAATTCCCTACGGCCGCGTCCAGGGTGAGGCGCTTCGCACCCCCGAGCCAGTCATAGTTGATGTAGCGACC
Organism: Gemmatimonadaceae bacterium; assembly: GCA_051001375.1. GTDB lineage: Bacteria > Gemmatimonadota > Gemmatimonadetes > Gemmatimonadales > Gemmatimonadaceae > Fen-1247. Next base: position 2,423 of record JBPCNJ010000129.1, on the reverse strand, counting down.
GTGTACCTGAACGAAGTCGACGGTGCTGAAGCCGACACTGGTCAGCGCGCTCCTCGGCTGATCTTCCTGCACCACTATTAACACGTGCTTGAGCGAGTCATCTCGCTCGGGCACCTGGATCGACGCGCGTCGAAAGAGATTGGACTCGTACAGCGAGCGCTGGCTCTTCAGTACATCGGAGCGGCGATACACGTCGCCCGGCTTGAAAGAGAGCGACTTGCGGATGGTTCGGGGCGACACCAGCTTCTCTCCCTGGACGTCTATGCTCGCGACGCGGGCGACCCAACGTGGATCTACCGTGAGGGTGACGGCTACCGCGTGCGCCGCCGTATCGATGACGAGAGCCGAGTCGATCACCGCATCGGCGTAGCCGCGGTCCCACAGATCGCGTTTGAGCAGCGCCTGGGTCGAATCGAGTGCGAGCAGGCTGAGTGGGTCACCTTTCTCGAGTACCGACGCCTTCGCAATGCCTTTCCTTGACAGAACGGTGTCCGTCTGTACCACGTTGAGCGACGTCACCGCCGTGGGCGGGCCCTCGCGCACATTCAACGTGACGTGTACGTCAGCGTGCCCGACGGGTGTGACGGTCGTATCCACCTGCATGTCGCGGTAGCCGCGCTGGAAATAAAAGACACGCGCGCGCAGCACATCGCGCGCAAGCTCGTCCTGTTCCAGGTACACGCGCTTGTAGACGAGGGGCGACTTGCTGAAGATGCAAATCGGCTTGAGAAGCAGCGAGACGCAGTGCGACTGGCCGATCGCCAGGTGATTGCGCAGCAGGGTTTCGTCCAGCGACTTGACCCCTTTGATCGTGAGATTGACGATCTCTGGATGCGATGCCACCGTCTTCATACCCTGATTGGTGGGCTGTTTCACAGCCGGAGTTGCCGCTGGATTGGTAGTCGCAGGAGTAGCTTGTGCATGCGCGACGGCTGGCGCTGCCAGCAAAAGGGCAGCACCAACGACCGCGGAGGCGGAGCACCGCCGACGGACCGAAGAACGCATGCGCGCCAGAGAGCAAGCACCGGGCCGACCGCTGGCGGTCCCGGTGTTAGTCGTGTTCATTCGCGATGATCTCACGGTGATTTCTGATCCCACCGACGCCGGCTAGTGGCCTGGCACTACAGCCCAGACAACAGAGCGTCGTTGTTCGGCGTACCCGCAATGCGCTTGATGAGCCACTCCATGGCCGAGCTGGAGGGCATCTGCTGCAACCCTCGGCGCAACGTGTAAACGTGCTCCAGCTGGTCCGGCCTGAACAGCTTGTCCTCGCGCCGCGTACCGCTCACACCAATGTCGATCGCCGGGAAGATTCGCTTCTCCGCCAGACTGCGATCCAGCTTGATCTCGCAGTTACCGGTTCCCTTGAACTCCTCGAAGATCACGTCGTCCATGCGCGAGCCGGTCTCGACCAGCGCCGTCGCGATAATGGTGAGCGAGCCACCGCCGTTCTCCGGTGCAACCGCGCGTGCCGATCCAAAAAACGCCTTTGGCTTCGCCATTGCCGACGAGTCCAGCCCGCCACTCAACGTCCGACCGGTGCCACGCTCCACGGTGTTGTAGGCTCGTGCGAGACGCGTGATCGAGTCCAGCACGATCACCACGTCCTGCCCCAGCTCCACCAGCCGGCGAGCGCGCTCCAACGTCATCTCGGCCACATCGGTGTGCCGTGCGGCTGGCATGTCGAAGCTGGATGCGATTACCTCACCTTGCCCCAGCGAGATCATGTCACTCACTTCTTCCGGCCGCTCGTCCACCAGGAGAACGAAGAGGTGAGCCTGTGGATGATTGATGGCAACTCCCTCGATCACCGCCTGCAGCAGCATCGTCTTTCCGGCGCGCGCCGGAGCGACGATCAAGGCGCGCTGGCCGTAGCCGATCGGCGCGATGAGGTCGATGGCGCGGCGCGTGACTTCAGGTCCACCCTTCGCCGGCTTGCCGGTCTCGAGCTTGAGCTTGCGGTCGGGATAGGAAGCCGTGAGCGATCCGAAATCGGGCCGGCGCGCTGCCTCGGCGGGTTCGGAATCGTTGATTGTCCTGATCTCGACGACCGCCGCGCGATTGCGATGGTCGCGGCCCGTCGTCGCGTTGATCTCGTCGCCGCGGCGAAGCCCCTGCTGGCGTATGAGGTGCCCGGGAACGTAGGGATCGGTGGGATCGGGGAGGTAGCTGTTCGACGCGCGCCTGACGAATCCGCTGTCCCGCACGAGATCGAACCACCCGGTTATCTCGCCATCGGCCACGATCGGCGCGGACGGCTGTTGATCCTGCTGTTGATGCTGCTGGCTCTGTTGCTGCTGGTTCTGCTGCTGCGGTTGGCGATCGCGGCGCGGTCCTCCGCGCCCCCGCCTGCCGTGGCGTGGATTCGGGCCGCGACGCCCGTTCCTACGAGTCTCGTTCTCGTTACCCGACCCCTGCTGATT
>JBPCNJ010000128.1:0-6294 GCA_051001375.1 Gemmatimonadaceae bacterium | reverse complement strand
GTCGAAGATTTAGTTACTGACTAATGATGCTGCACTGAGCGGCGCATGGAAAGGGCATGGGTTGTCACGATTACCTCGCTCGTGGGGAATACCCAAAAACCAAACGGGCGATCCACTCTAAGAGTGGACCGCCCGTTCTACATCGTGGTACTTAACTCTGGCTAAAGCCAGCGGCTACAAGCGTCTACGGGTTCGGGACCTTGCGCTTGTCGACGTTGTTGCCTACGACTCCGCCGAGGATGCCGCCCACCACACCCCCGATGATGCCGCCCTGCACCTTGTTCTTGCTGGTGACGGCACCGAGTACGGCGCCCGCACCCGCACCGATCGCGGCGTCACGCTTGGTGTTCTTCTCCACGTGATCGATCGGCCCGGTGCGCGCCGAAGGAGTGTAGCTCCCCTGGCTGGACGAAGTCCTGCTGCTGGATGGGTGCGACCTGTAGACGTCGTGCACCACAGTACGCTCTCTCACGGGCGCCGGTGCAGCCGCCACAGGGGCGGACGTATACGAGTTGGCCTTGACCCGCTCGGCCGCGGACACGCTGTCGGCCGGCGTATATGGATGCGCTTGGGACGCCATCGATAGATCGCTATTCAGAGCGTCATCGACGTTCTTGGTGTCGTTCCCCTTGCAACCAAAAGCAAGCAGAGCAGCTGGAATGACGAGAAGACGGTGTAGTGATTTCATTGTGACCTCGTTTCGGTCGTGCCGATGGCGTGAATGCCGGACCGGTCGTTAAAAGCAGGGAGCATGCCAGGGTAAGTATCGACTACTCCGAGCAAAACGCCCCAACCTATCTCTCCCCCGACCAACACACTTGCATACACCCCGCTCTACCCAGGGTTCGGCTGGCGTTCCAGGACGAGGGTCTCCCGTCCCTTGTACGTCGCGCGGGCGGCCTGCCCGTAGCCGCACTTCTCGGCCACCCGGACCGACGCGACGTTCTCCGGGCCGATGAGGCACACGGTGCGCTCGCCTCCGAGATGCTCGTCGCTCCATGCGACGGCGGCTCGGACCGCCTCGGTCGCGAACCCCTGCCCGTGCGCCCACGACGCGAGCGCCCAGCCGACTTCGGGCGCGCCCACGAGCGGCGGCACAAGCTCGCGCCGGAAGTCCGCGAGCCCCACCTCGCCGACGAAGCGCCCGGTCGCGCGCTCCCGTACAACCCAGTACCCGAAGCCGAGCAGGGCCCAGAGTCCCGCGTACCGCAGCACCCGGGCCCAGACCTCCTCCTCGGTCGACGGCCGTCCGCCGATGTACCGCGTCACGAGAGGATCGGCCCACATCGCCGCGCACTCGTCGAAGTCGGCGGACGTGTGGCCGCGCAGGGTGAGGCGGTCGGTGTCGAGGGCAGGGACGAGGACGGGAACGCGCGGAGTAGGGTTAGGAACGATCTGGGTATCCTCCCGCGAGAAAGCGGATCTTGATCCCACCATTGCGTGTTTCGAACAACTGCTCCAAGGGCATCTTCGTTTGTCGCTCGAGTGCAGGCGAGGCGCTCAACATTCCCAGTCGCCACCCGTTGAACTCGTTCCGCATGAGTCTCCCCAGCCGCGCATACAGGTTGCGCACGTCCGCGCCCACCCTTATCCCATACGGTGGATTGGTCATGAGCCACCCTGGCGCATCCGCGCCCCGTACCGGCTCCGTCGCCGACAGTGGACGTTGCAGGACCTGAACGTCCTGTGCTACCCCCACGCGCGCCGCGTTATCCGATGCGGCACGGACGGCGCCTTCGTCGCGATCCGAGGCAACGATTGGCGCCGGTGCCCGAGGCAGCTCACCCTCGGTAGCGGCCGAGCGCAGTTGCTGCCAGATGTCTGGGTCGAAGCCGGGCCAATGCAGGAATGCAAAGGATCGCCGGATGCCCGGCGCAATGCGCCGACTGATCAAGGCGGCCTCGATGGGGATCGTACCCGATCCGCACATGGGGTCGATGAGCGCGGTGTCTGGATCCCAGCCACTTGCGAGCAGCATCGCCGCGGCCAGCGTCTCTCGTAGCGGAGCCTTCGCGATGGCCTGCCTGTAACCGCGTCGGTGCAGCAGCGCGCCAGAGCTGTCAGCGCTGATGCTCACCGTGTCGTGATCGATGCGAACCACGAAAAGCTGTGCATCCGTATCCGGCTCGTCGTCCTCGTCCCCATTTTTAGGACCGCCCTTGCTCCCGACCGACGCCAGAGTTACCCCGGTCGCCGCGGTCACGCTCCGACCCAGCCTCTCGGCCACAGCGTCGCTGTGATAAAGCGCGGATTTGTGGCATGTCACACGAAAGCGCACTCCCTGTCCAGGATTCACGAATTCGTTCCATGGGATGCGCTTTGCTCTCCGCTCGAGCTCGTAGAATGAGGCGGCGTGAAACTCGGTCACGCGTACGAGCACGCGACTGACGGTGCGCAGCCAGAGGTTGGCGGAGTACAGCTCTCGGCGTCCGCCCTGCCACGCTACACCGCCGTGCGTGGCCACGCAGTGATCCACGCCGAGTGCGCGCAGCTCGCGTACGGCAAGCGCTTCGAGTCCAGGCGCGGTTATGGCGAAGAGGTCCGTCAGTGAATCGGGCATATATTTTCGTCTGTGACGTTACTGATCCACGCTAACGAGTGAAAGTGCCAGCGGATTCCTACCCGCCCCCGCAGAGTCGTGTCGGGAGGAGCGTCCAGACAGACGCGCTCGCGCTCGTTGCCGCCGCGACGGTGCTGCGACTCGTTCTCGCCGCAGTCGTTCCGCTCTTTCCCGATGAGACATACTACTGGGAGTGGAGCAGAAGAATCGCCGCGGGATACTTCGATCATCCGCCAGCGATTGCATTTCTCATTCGCGCGGGGACAACCGTCTTCGGTGCCACATCGATCGGCGTGCGCGCCGGCGTTGTGCTCGCCGGCACGATCGCGTCGTGGGCAATGGTCGTTCTCGCCGGACGCTTGGCCGCGCCCGAGCCGACACTCCACGCGGAGATCGACGCAGGCAGCGGTTCTCCAGGGAACGCGGCGTCACGTGCGGCACTCCTCGTGAGCGTCATTCCCGTCGCTCTGGTGGGGTTCGTTTTGGCGACTCCGGACGCGCCGCTGCTTGCATCGATCGCGCTCACTCTGGTCGCCCTGGAGCGTGCGATTGCCGCGCCGCCGCGTTCGCGTGACGCGCTCGGATGGTGGATCGCCGCTGGTGTTGCACTGGGCCTCGCCTTCTGCTCCAAATACACGGCGGTGCTCATTCCTATGGGAGTACTCGTCGCGTTCCTTGCTCGGCCTTCGCTCCGCGCGAGGTTGACGGAACCGGGTCCGTACGTCGCGACGGCTTTTGCACTGCTTGTGCTCGCTCCAAACCTGCTATGGAACGCGCACAACGGCTGGATCTCTTTCGCCTTTCAGTTGCAGCACGGCTTGGGCGTGACGCGTGGCTCCGCACTCACGCGCGAGCTCAACCTCATCGGCGGGCAATTGGGTCTGATATCGCCGATCGTTGCCGTGCTGGCCGCGTTTGCCGTAGCGCGTTGCTTGCGCGGCAGCCGCGATGATCGCCGGTTTATGCTCGCAACCGTTGCCACAACAGTGATTGTCTTCTTCATTTTCAGCGCACTACGCAAGCCCGTGGAGGCCAACTGGCCAGCGCCGGCGCTGCTCGCTGCGCTTCCGTTACTCGCTGTGTGGGATGTTCGAGGAAAGGCACGCAAGTGGCTGATCGCCGGGTGCGCGCTCGCGGCGGTATCGACGCTTGTAGTGGCAATTCATGCGGCGACTGGAATTCTGCGGCTTCCGGTCCGGCGTGATCCAATCGCGAAAGCGCACGGTTGGGATGATCTGGCCCTCGCCGTGACACGGGCAGGAGCGATGCCGCCCACTTCATCCTGCTCCACAACGTGGCTCGCAGCTGATCGTTATCAGGACGCGTCAGAGCTGGCGTATCACCTCCCCGGACATCCGCGTGTCTTTGCGCTTAACCTGGGCGGACGCCGCAACCAGTACGACTTGTGGCCCTCGCTCCACACGATCGTCAAAACGGACGACTGCGTCCTGTTTGTCGTCGATGCTGGAACGGTGGGCGACGCTGTAGTCCAGAAGATCAGTGCAACCAGCGCCGTACAACTGGCGGCCGCGGCATTGCGATGGGACGGAAGGACCGTTGCACAACGTGCGATATGGCTGCTGCGAGGATTTCCGTCTGCTCCAGCCGCGGCCATCGTACTCTCTCCCGCGGCAAGTGCAAGTGTGGACAGCGCCACGCGTGCGTTTGCTGCGCGATCAGCCGCTATCGACTCGATGGTGCGAATCTTTCGCCGCGGGCCATCGCCATATCTGGTGCCGGCCTCCGAAAGCGGGCCGCCAGTGAGCAACTCGGACCGGCGCGCAGTGATCGCGCTGCGCGTTAACGAGCTGCACCAAACGTTGCTGAGCGCAGGTGCAATGGCTGTGTATCGCGACGCGCGCTATCCTGAATGCACCTTTGTGCGCACGCGACTAATTGAGGGAACAGAGATTGGCTTCGTGCACACGCCCGAGGGCTGCAAGTTCGCCGGCGGGGCCGGAGATCAACGCTTTGTGCTGAGACGAGTGCTGATTCCAGCGCGCAATGATTGGTATGTGTATGCAGCGCCACCATTAGGTGAGACAGCTACCCAAATTCGATAGCCCAGCAGAACCGCGAAGATAGCGATGTATACCAGCGGCTCGGATATGTCTTTCTTGACCGCCCACAAGAAGTGGATCGACCCCGCAATCGCCGCCAGGTACACCAGCCGGTGCAACCGCGCCCATCGCTTGCCGCCCAGTCGTCGCACCCAGCCGCGGGTCGAGGTGATCGCAAGCGGGAGGAGAGACAGCCACGCCAGCATCCCCATAGTGATGTATGGGTGCTTGATCACGTCGTGCACCACATCGCTCACGCTGAAGCCGACATCAAGCGAGAAGTAAATCGACAGGTGAACGGTGGCGTAGAAGAACGCGAACAGCCCGATCATCCTGCGATACTTTATCAGCTCGTTCCACCCTAGCATACGGCGGAGCGGCGTGATCATGAGCGTGAATATGAGAAACCGCAGCGTCCACTTCCCCGTTCCGTGCTCCACGGCCTCGACCGGGTTGGCGCCGAGTGTGTCGGCGTACAGGCCGTACGCCAGGTGCAGCAGTGGGATGAGCGCGGCGATGAAGACGACGGTCTTCACAACGTGACGCCGCTTGATGGTCCGTGTGCGTGTCTGTATCCCGGTCCGTGTACGGGTCTCCCCGGGCTCTCGCGGAACAGCGCTGACAGATGACATCCCGCTAGAAGTTCTGCCGCAGGTCCATGCCCGCATAAAGTGGTGCCACTTCAGTGTAGCCGTTGAAAGGCAACGTCGGCCGGCGACGCCACTCACCGAGCCTGCGCTCCGTCGCCTGAGTCCAGCGCGGATGATCCACGGCCGGGTTCACGTTGCCGTAAAAGCCGTATTCCTGCGGCGCCGCCCTGTTCCACGCCGTTTGCGGCTGCGTGTCGGTGAAGCGCATCCTCACAATCGCCTTCGCTCCCTTGTAGCCGTACTTCCACGGAATCACCAGTCGAAGCGGTGCGCCGTTCTGGTTCGGCAGCGTCTTGCCATACAGGCCGGTGGCGAGCAGCGTGAGCGGGTGCATCGCCTCGTCCAGCCGTAACGCTTCCGTGTACGGCCATGGCAGAACGAGCGTTCGCTGCCCTGGCATCTGCTGTGGATCGAGTAGCGTTGTGAACTCGACGAACCTGGCCTGCGACGTGGGCTGCACCCGGGCGATGAAATCACGTAGCGGGAAGCCCAGCCAGGGGATCACCATCGACCACCCTTCGACACAGCGCATTCTATAGATGCGCTGCTCCATCTTCGCCGGTCGCACAATATCTTCGAGTGTGTACGCTGCTGGTTTGTTGACCAGCCCCTCCACGGTGACCGACCACGGACTGGTCTTGAGTTGTCCCGCATTCTCCGATGGGTCGCTCTTTCCGGTACCGAACTCGTAGTAATTGTTGTAGGTAGTGATGTCCTCGTACGAGCTCAGTTTGTCCGGCCGCGGCCCACTCTCGCCGCACGCGGTGAGCCCCGCTAGCCCCGTGATACCTACTGGAAGCGCCGTGCCCAGCGCGATGGTGCCCGCGGTTCCAATGAACTGCCGCCGGCTCAGGTACAGCTGCTCGTCAGTGATCTCATACGTCGGAACGTCGCCTCGTCGCTTAATCAGCATCACCTCTAACGACCCCCGCCAGCGCGGAATGGTTCCTGCCTCTTATTCACGCTCATGTCGACTCGTAGCAGCAAGGCGGCGGCCACGAAGCTCGCCGCACGCACCGTTCTA
>JBPCNJ010000127.1:0-11570 GCA_051001375.1 Gemmatimonadaceae bacterium | reverse complement strand
ACGCGTCGATGTCTTTGTCCCTGTCAATTCCGCGATCAAGGCACGACTCGGCGACATGACCACGGCCGGGACGACCGTGATAGCGGAGCTGGTTCCTTGAGTCGTTACGCGGCCACTCGCGCAGCGGGGCCGGGCCGGACGACACGGCGCCCGATGCGGCGCGCTGTGATCATGCTCCCCAGCGGACTCACCATCGGCAATCTGTTCTTCGGAATGTTTGCCATAGTCTCCGCCGCTCGGGGCGATCTCAGCCGAGCCGGTCTTTACGTTGTGATTGGCGGCGTACTGGATGCGTTCGATGGCCGTGTGGCACGCGCGACGAACACGGGTTCCAGACTCGGCTCGGAGCTCGATTCCCTGGTGGACGTGATCTCGTTTGGACTCGCGCCGGCGATGATCATGTATTTCGCGGTGCTCAACCGCGGCGGTTGGGACTGGGTTTTTTCCTTCGCGTTCGTCGCATGTGCGGCACTGCGACTGGCGCGATTCAACGTTGAGCAGGCCGGGCGCGCGAAGCGCTACTTCCACGGACTGCCGAGTCCCGCCGCGGGACTCACGCTCGCGACGTACTACTGGTTCAGCCAGACCTCGCTGTACAACGAGACCAACATCTCAGACCTGCCGTGGCACGTGATGCTGCGCTTCGTGATGGGAGCGCTGGCGGTGCTGATGGTAAGCGATGTGTCGTATCCCGCCGTGCCTACCGTCGGCTTCCGCTCGGTCAAGCAGATACTCGGCTCGCTGCTCGTTGTTGCCACAATCGTTGGCATCTTTTTTGTCCCCAAGCAATTCTTTTTCCCCGCGTGCCTTGCGTATGTTGCCTACGGCCTGGCGAGCACGGTACTGTTCGGACTGCTCGGCCGCCGCGCTGAGGGTGACTCACCGGTGATCACGCACGGTGACGAGCGAGACGAGGAGGAGGAAGGCGACAACGGTGAAGAAGCCGAGCTGCCATCAATGCCGCCCGAGGTGCGTGAGACACGCACGCCCACAATTGGTCACGTACACTCCGACTCCGCGCTCTCAGCCGGTGTGGCACGCCGGCGCAAGCGACGCCGCCGACCGCGCGGTGACCGGCCTGACTCCGGTAACTCCGACGACCAATCACCGCCGCCGAGGCCGTAACGATACGATGAGCGTTTTCCGAGTTCCGGTCCAGATCACACCGCGAAAGGGGATCCTGGATCCCCAGGGCACAGCCGTTGCCGGCGCGCTACGCACGCTCGGTTTTGACGGCGTCACGGACATCCGGGTGGGGCGGTTCATCGTCGTTGATGTCGAAGCGGAAAACGCGACCGCGGCACTCGACGCGACGCACGCGATGTGCGACAAGCTACTTGCCAATCCTGTGACGGAGGACTTCGTCATCGAGGAGATCCGACCGGCATGAAGTTCGGCGTCGTCACATTCCCCGGCTCCAATTGCGACTACGACGCATTCCAGGCCGTAACGGAAGCAATGTCGGAGGAGGCGGTGTATCTATGGCACAAGGACCACAACCTCCAGGGAGTTGACGTGGTCATTCTTCCCGGCGGCTTCAGCTATGGTGACTATCTCCGCGCGGGTGCCATAGCGCGCTTCAGCCCGATCATGAACGAAGTGATCGCACACGCGAACGCGGGGCGGCCAGTGCTCGCGATCTGCAATGGTTTTCAGGTTGCGTGTGAAGCTGGTCTGCTTCCCGGAGCGCTGCTGCGCAATGCGTCGCTCCGCTTCATATCGCGACCGGCCTACCTGCGCGTCGAGAACACCGACACGCAGTTCACGAGCGCCTACAGCGCCGGACAAGTTCTGCGCATTCCGGTGGCACACGGAGAGGGGCGCTTCACGGCCGACGCTGAAGTGCTCACGGATCTCGAAGATGCGGGACGCGTTGCATTTCGGTACTGCGATATGACCGGCCACGTTGTTGACGCTGAGAATCCGAACGGCTCGGCAAATGGTATCGCCGGAATCATCAACGCCGGCGGCAACGTGCTCGGAATGATGCCGCACCCGGAGCGCGCTGTCGACCCGATGCTCGGCAAACCGGATGGCGTAGCGCTGTTCCGATCATTATTGGCGCAGGTGGCCGCCTAGCATGGCACACGTTGCACCGCGACCCGGCGACCCGACCATCACACCGGCGCTGGTCAAGGAACACGGTCTCACCGTGGACGAGTACGACAGAGTGCGCGCGATGCTTGGCCGCGAAGCTACTTTTACGGAGCTCGGGATCGTGAGCGCACTCTGGAACGAGCACTGCTCGTACAAGCATTCGCGCAACGTACTACGCACGCTGCCAACCGAAGGCACCGCGGTTATTCAGGGGCCCGGCGAGAACGCAGGCGTAGTGCGCATTGGCGACGGGCTGGCGATCGCGTTTAAGATCGAGTCGCACAACCACCCGTCGGCTGTGGAGCCGTACCAGGGCGCCGCTACAGGCGTGGGCGGGATTCTGCGCGACGTGTTCACGATGGGAGCTCGCCCCATCGCGATGCTGAACTCGCTCCGATTCGGCTCGCTGGACTCCGCGCGGAACAGGTACCTGTTTGCCGGAGTGGTGAAGGGCGTTGGTGACTACGGCAACTGCGTGGGAGTGCCCACTGTTGCGGGCGAGATCGTTTTCGATAGCGCGTACGACGGCAACCCGCTCGTGAACGCAATGTGCGTTGGTATGCTGCGCGAAGACGAGATAATGCGCGCCAAAGCCGAAGGAGTTGGGAATCCCATCCTCTGCGTCGGTGCACGCACCGGGCGCGACGGTATTCACGGCGCGTCCTTCGCTTCGGAGGATCTTTCAGCTGCCAGTGAAGCAAAGCGACCACGCGTCCAGGTGGGCGATCCATTCACCGAAAAGCTGCTGCTGGAGGCGAGCCTCGAGCTGATCCGTAGCGGCAACATCGTCGCGATTCAGGACATGGGTGCGGCGGGGCTCACATCATCGTCGGCCGAGATGGCCGCGCGCGGCGACGTTGGCGTGACAATTGACACGTCGCGGGTGCCGGTACGCGAGCCGGGAATGACGCCGTACGAGATTCTCCTGAGCGAATCTCAGGAGCGCATGCTCGTGGTCGCGCACAAGGGGCACGAAGACGCTGTAATAGACATTCTGCGCAAGTGGGATCTCACGGCGGAAGTGATCGGCGAGGTGATCGCCGAGCCCGTGTACAGAGTGACCGAAGGCGATCGTGTTGTCGCGGAATTTCCAGGCTCCGCGCTCGTTACCGACTGCCCGCGTTACGACGTGCGCGGCGAGGAAGCTCCAGAAGCCGGAGAGCGCCGACGTTTCGACGCACACTCAGTGGCCGAGCGCGCCGAGGAGAGCGATCCCATCTGGACGCTGCTACAGTTGCTCGGCGCGCCAACGATCGCGAGCAAGCGGTGGGCGTATGTCCAGTACGATTCTACTGTTCGTACGAACACGGTTATCGGACCGGGTGGGGACGCGGCCGTGATCAGGATACGTGGAACAGACCGCGCGGTGGCGCTCAAGACCGATTGCAATGGTCGATACGTGGCGCTCGATCCTCGGGTCGGCGGCAGGATCGCCGTCGCCGAGGCTGCACGCAACGTCGCGTGCACCGGCGCCCGTCCGCTCGCGATTACCAATTGTCTCAACTTTGGTAATCCAACGCGCCCGGAAGTCTTTTTTCAGTTCCGCGATGCCGTCGCCGGAATGGCCGAGGCATGCCGCGCACTCGACACACCGGTGACCGGCGGCAACGTCTCGTTCTACAACGAGAGCCCGTCGGGAGCGGTGTACCCCACCCCGGTTATTGGAATGGTAGGTGTGATCGAGTCGCTGAAGCACATCACTCGCTCGTCGTTTTCCACGCCGGGTGACGCGATCATTCTCCTGGGCGATTGCAGCAATGAGCTGGGTGGCAGCGAGTATCTCGCGACGATCCACGGAATCGTCGCGGGACGACCGCCGGCGTGCGATCTGGTGCGCGAACGCGCTGTAATCGAAGTCTTGCTGGACGCGATCGTCCGTGGCTACGTCACGTCGGCGCATGACTGCAGCGACGGCGGCCTCGCGGTCGCGTTGGCTGAGTGCGTGATGGGCAACCCTGACCTGATCACAGGCGCCGACATCGACCTGAGTGCGTGGGACGATCTCCCGCTTCGCGCGGTTCTCTTCGGCGAGACACAGGGACGCATTATCGTGTCGTCGTCACAGCCCGAGCGTGTTCTGCATATCGCCGCCCAGAACCGCGTGCCCGCCGCGCGCATTGGCACGGTTCGCGAGGCAGATGCGGGACTGCTGCTAAGAACGCACGGATCCAAGTTGCGTGCGCCGGTCCAAACTCTCGCTTCGGCGTATCACACGGCGATCCCGCGAATCATGGACATGGACCCAGAAGTCGTTGCGATACAGGAAACCAAAGGTGTGAGGTCGTAATATGTGCGGAGTATTTGGAATTTATGGTCACGACCGTGCGGCCGAGCTAACGCAGCTCGGCCTGTATTCGCTGCAGCACCGGGGCCAGGAATCATGGGGCATCGTGTCGCTGTTTGGTGACGGCGACGCGCGCGCATGGCGCGCGATGGGACTCATTTCGGAGACCCGCGAACGGGCAGCGGCGAACGATGCACGCGCTGCGATCGGCCACACTCGGTACAGTACGGCCGGCAGCTCCAGCATCGAGAATGCACAGCCTGTCCTCGCGCGCTCGCGTGACGGTCACATCGCACTCGCGCATAACGGTAATCTCACCAACGCCACCGAGCTGAGGGGCGATCTCGAGGACGAGGGTTCGATTTTTTCCTCGACCACGGATTCGGAGGTTGTGGTGCATCGCATCGCTAAGGCGACGGGACCAGCACCGGACGTGCGGCTTGCGGCGGCGCTCTCCCCTGTTGAAGGCGCGTACTCGCTGGTGACGGCCGTCGGCGGAACGCTGCTGGCGGCCCGTGATCCGCGCGGCTGGCGGCCGCTGGTAATGGGCGAGCTCGACGGCGCAATCGTCTTCGCCTCCGAGAGTTGCGCGCTTGATATCGTCGGCGCGTCAGTCATTCGGGATGTCGCGCCGGGCGAGATCGTTTCAGTGGACGCCGATGGCGTTCACTCGATCTTTCCGTTCGAACGGAAGGAGGCTCGCCGATGTGTGTTCGAATACGTGTATTTCGCGCGCCCGGACAGTAGTGTGTTCGGTGGCTCTGTCGACCGCGCGCGGCGCGCTCTTGGGCGCCAGCTTGCCCGCGAGTCGCCGGCGTTCGATGCTGATCTCGTCTTCGCCGTGCCCGACTCTTCCAACTCGGCGGCACTCGGCTTCGCCGAGGAGTCCGGTCTCTCGTTCGAGCTCGCGCTCATCAGAAATCACTACGTCGGCCGAACATTCATACAGCCGGATCAATCGGGACGCGACGCGAAGGTAAAGGTAAAGTACAACCCCGTGCGCGAGGTCCTTCAGGGCAAGCGAGTAGTCATGGTTGACGACTCCATCGTGCGCGGCACCACTACGCGCGGCCTGGTCGCGATGGTCCGCGCCGCCGGTGCTACCGAGGTACACATGCGGGTCAGCTCGCCGCCGGTGACGGGACCTTGCTATTACGGCATCGACACTCCGAATCGTGAGGACCTCATTGCAGCCAACCTCACGGTGGACGAGATCGCGCAACATATTGGCGTGGACTCGCTCGGTTATCTGTCACTCGAAGGGATGCTCAACGCCGTGCCGGACGGACCGGACGGCTTCTGTCACGCCTGCTTTTCGGGCGATTACCCAACACCCCCGCCCACTGATCCGGAGAAGCTCCGGTTTGGCTGTGGCTGCTGAAAACATGGCTCAGAAAGTCTTCTTCTTCGGCGCCGGACAGGCCGAGGGCACTCGCGACATGAAAGCAATGCTCGGCGGCAAGGGCGCCAACCTCGCCGAGATGACCAATCTTGGCGTCCCGGTGCCGCCCGGCTTCACCATCGCGTGTCAGGAGTGCATCGAATATCTGGATCACGGCACCGTCACTGACGCGCTCCGTACCGAAGTCGAGCGAAATGTTGCCTGTCTGGAACAGGTCGCCGGCAAACGCTTTGGCGATGCCGGTGATCCTCTGCTGGTATCGGTTCGTTCTGGCGCTCCGGTTTCCATGCCCGGGATGATGGAGACGATTCTCAACCTCGGCTTGAACGACCGAACAGTCGTCAGTCTCGCGCGCGCAAGCGGCAACGCGCGCTTCGCGTACGATTCGTACCGCCGCTTCATCCAGATGTACGCAGACGTGGTGCTCGGCGTCCCGCAGAGTTCTTTCGAGCATCTGCTCACGGCCAAGCGCATGACGGCCGGCGTGGAGACTGATGCGGAGCTGAGCGAGGATGCGCTGCGGAACCTGGTCGAGGAATACAAGGCGATCGTTCGCAACCGCACCGGTTCGCCGTTTCCCAGTGACCCGTCAGAGCAACTCTGGGGCGCGATAGAGGCCGTGTGGAAATCGTGGACGCTCAAAAAGGCGCGCGACTACCGCAAGGTCAACGACATCGCCGACACACTGGGCACCGCGGTGAACATCGTTTCCATGGTCTTCGGAAATTTGGGGGACGACTCCGGGACCGGCGTCGCTTTCACACGCGATCCATCCACGGGCGAGAAGCGTTTCTACGGTGAGTTTCTGATCAATGCGCAGGGTGAAGACGTCGTCGCTGGGATTCGCACGCCGATTCCCATTGACCAGATGGCGACGATGCTGGCGGAGCCGTACAAGCAGTTGATGCAGACGCAGGCGCGGCTGGAACAGCACTACCGCGACATGCAGGACATCGAGTTCACCGTGGAGCGCGGGACGCTTTACCTGCTGCAGACCCGTACGGGCAAGCGCACCGCGGCGGCCGCCGTCCGCATCGCGCGCGACATGGTGAACGAAGGAGTGATCACGCGGCGCGAAGCAGTTCGCCGCGTTCCCGCCGCACACCTGGATCAACTGCTCCATCCAATCATCGATCCCGCGGCGCGCGCCGTGCCGCTCTGCACGGGACTTCCGGCGAGCCCCGGCGCATCCAGCGGCATTGCTGTATTCGATCCCGATATCGCCGAAGCACAGGCCGCCGACGGGACGGCCGTGATTCTCGTTCGCGAGGAAACTACGCCGGAAGATTTTCACGGCATCGTTGCCGCGCGAGCCGTGCTCACCGCACGCGGCGGTATGACGAGTCACGCAGCCGTCGTGGCGCGAGGGATGGGCAAGTGCGCCGTGGTCGGTTGCAAGGACATCCACGTTGATCTGGAGCACCGCCGCTTCGTTGTCGGCGCTACGACGGTTTCGGAAGGCGACTACATCACGCTCGACGGTGCCACGGGCCGCGTCTTTCTGGGCGCGCTCCCCACGATTCCGAGCGAGGTCGTGCGCGTCACCAACGGCACACTGAACAAGGCTGCCGCACCGCTGTATCAGGCCTACGCCGAGCTGCTGGAGTGGGCCGATCACGAGCGCACGCTCAAGGTCAGAGCCAACGCCGACACGCCGCGCGACGCGCGTACGGCCCGCGGTTTCGGGGCCGAAGGGATCGGGCTCTGCCGCACGGAGCACATGTTCTTCGAGGGCGACCGCATCCACGCCATGCGCGAGATGATCGTCGCGCGCGACGAGGCCGGCCGGCGGCGCGCGCTCGCCAAGCTGCTGCCGCTGCAGCGCGTCGATTTTGAAGGCATCTTCGAGGAGATGGACGGCTTCCCCGTCACCATCCGTCTACTGGACCCGCCGCTGCACGAGTTTCTCCCACACGGCGGCGAGGAGAGCAAGCTGCTCGCGCGCACCCTGGCCGTCCCACGCGCCGACCTGCAGCGAATAGTCGAAGGGCTGCGCGAGACAAACCCGATGCTGGGCCATCGAGGCTGCCGACTGGGCATAACGTACCCCGAGATCACCGAGATGCAGGGGCGCGCCATCTTCGAGGCGGCGGTCCGGGCCAAGCGCCGCGGCATTGACGTTAGACCCGAGATCATGATACCCTTGGTGTCGACGCTCGCCGAGTTTGACAATCAGCGGGCCATTCTGGAGGGCGCGGCCGAACAGGTGCTCGGCGTTATGGGTGAAACAGTTCCGTACCTGATCGGTACAATGATCGAGCTGCCGCGCGCCGCTCTGACCGCCGCGGCCATCGCGACCCATGCGGAATTCTTTAGCTTCGGCACCAACGATCTGACCCAAACCACCTACGGATTGAGCCGCGACGACGCCGGTCGCTTCCTCCCTGCCTACGTCGAGGCGGGGATTTTTGCCGACGATCCGTTCCAGGTTCTGGACACTGTCGGCGTGGGACGACTCATCCGTATGGCGGTCGAGGATGGCAGAAGCACCTGTCCGGGGGGGAAATTGGGCATTTGCGGCGAGCATGGAGGCGAGCCGCGCTCGGTCGCTTTCTGTCACGCGATCGGCCTCGACTACGTCTCATGCTCACCATACCGCGTTCCTATCGCCCGGCTAGCCGCCGCGCATGCCGCTCTTGACGAGCCCGTTCCACAGTAGCGGCTTCGCTCCGGGCGCCCTTGGCTCGGCACCGCTGCTCGGTTCGGAACGCCCGCTGCGTATAGCGGTCGTCACGGAGTACTACTATCCGCACCTCGGCGGCATTTGCGAACACGTACATTTTTTCGCACGAGAGGCACGGAAGCTCGGTCACCACGTGGACATCATCACGTCCAACCTTCCCGGGGCGCTGCCACAACAGGACGGCGTCATCCGAATCGGCCGCAGCCAGCCGGTTTATGCCAACGGCTCCCAAGCGCGCTTTACCGTTGGAGTGTCGCTTCGGAAGGACATGCGCGCGGTTCTTCGCGATGGGCGTTACGACATCGTCCACGCTCATTCGCCGCTCAGCCCAGTGCTCCCGGTCCTCGCAATCGAAGAGGCAGACTGTCCCACGGTCGGTACGTTTCACACGTACTTCGACAAGTCCATCGCCTACCAACTGGGGCGCAAGTATTTCCAGCGCAGGTTGGACATGCTCGACGTCGCCATTGCGGTATCGCGGTCAACCATAATCGCACTCGAGCGATACTTCGACGCCGACTGGACGATCATACCCAACGGCATTGACGTGGATCTGTTCAATCCGCACGCGCCACCGCCGTCAGGAATCCGAACAGATGTTCCAGCCGTGCTGTTCCTGGGCCGTTTCGATCCCCGCAACGGTCTCACCACTTTGATAGAGTCGTTCAAGAGAGTCCGTGGGAAAAACCGCGAGGCCCAGCTCGTTGTGGTAGGTGACGGACCGTTACGGAAGCATTACTTTCGAGCCGCCGGCGGGGACCCGGATATTACGTTCGTCGGATCGATCTTAAAGGGGAGGCCGGGCTACTACGCGCACTCGGCGATGTACGCCTGTCCCACAACAAAGGCGTCGTTCGGCATCACGCTACTCGAATCCATGGCGTGCGAGACACCGGTGGTATGCTCCGACATACTCGGCTTCCGCGACGTGGTAAAGGACGGGCGTGAGGCGCTCATGGTGCCGAGCGGCAATCGCGATGCCCTGGCCGACGCGATGGTACTGCTGCTGGATGATGAGTCCCTGCGACAAAGGCTTGGGAAGACGGGGCGAATGGAAGCGGAGCAGTACGCCTGGCCACGAGTTACCGAGCGAGTCCTCGCCTTGTACGATCGCGTTCTGGCGAGACGCCAGGTAGCGGCATGACGGATTCGGCAGCGGCGCGATAGCGGCATGATACTCGAGCTTGCTGGCGCCGCAGCGCTGGCCGCGAGCACGGCTGCGCACGGCGCGTTCCATCGTAATAGTGGAGTCTTTGGCCGTGTGTTACACCGCATGCCAGGCGGGACCAATGAGATCGCCCTCACGTTTGACGACGGGCCAAACCCGTACTCGACTCCGCTCATCCTGGACGCGCTTGCGCGCTCGCAGACGAGGGCAACATTCTTTTTCCTGGGCCGCCACGCTGAACGCTGGCCGGAGCTGGTGCGGCGCGCCGCGGCCGAGGGGCATCAAATCGGGAACCACGGCTTTTTTCATCGCAAGCTGCACCTGCGAAGCGCCAGCTATGTGCGTGATGATCTGACGCGCGGAAAGCGCGTGATCGAAGCGGCTGGGGGAGGTACGCCCGCCTTTTTCCGTGCTCCGCATGGCTTCAGAAGTCCCTGGGTCACACAGATCGCGCGCAGTCTGGGTGAGCGCACCGTTGGCTGGTCGCTCGGCGTGTGGGATAGCGACCGCCCCGGCGCCAGTGCGATTGTAGACCGCACGATTACGCGGGTCCGTGCGGGAGACATTCTCCTGTTGCACGACGGCGACGGCTACGACCCCGTCGGGGACCGACTCCAGACCGCGGAGGCGCTGCCGGAGATTGTTGACGCGCTCAGGCTGCGCGGTTTCACTTTCGGGTCGCTTCCGAGATGAGCGAGCGATGACGCGGCCCCAAATCGCGCGAATCGTAAGACTGGCGGTTACCGCGGCGATTGTCGTCCTCCTCGTCATCTTTGCGAGGACGGTTAACTGGTCCAGGGCCTGGCAGGCGATGGTCACCGCCTCTCGGCCGCTCCTTCTCGCCGCCATTGTCGTCAACCTCCTCTCCCTGGTCGCACGCGGTGTGCGCTGGTGGATTCTGTTGCGCGAGGTCGGTTCGCCGTCGCTCGCCCTCGCTCTCAAAGCGACCTTTGCGGGCGCGGGACTTAACAACGTCCTGGTCGCGAACGGCGGCGACGCCGCACGCGTTGTGTTCGTCACCCGTGCTAGCGGCGTTCCGGCCGCTCGCGTGATCGCGACTGCAGCGCTGGACCGGCTGTTCGACCCGATCGGGTTTCTTGCGCTGCTCGCGATTGGCGCGCTCGCCTTTGATCTCCCGCCGGAGCTAGCGAAGCTGCGCTGGCCTGCAGTAATTGGCGTGGCGGTGATCGGGATCCTGCTGGTCTGGCTCGCGCGTTCAGCGCATACTGTTTCGCCCGGGCACGTTCCCGAGCGGCGCGAGAAGCCGCGTGACTGGCGCGGGCGAGCCCGTGCGTGGCTGGCCGAGTTCGGCGGCAGCATGCGTGAGCTCGCCAGCGGCCCTCGCATCGTATGGATACTGCTGCTCACGATTGCGGCGTGGGTCCTTCAACTTGCGACCTTCGCGCTGGCGGCGAGCGCGGCGCACGTGCCCTTATCGCTCTCCGGCAATCTCGCGACCCTGCTTGCGGTGAACGTGTCGCTGATTATCCGCGCGACGCCGGGCAATGTTGGCTTCTTCCAGTTCGCGTACGCCCTGGCCGCCGGCACCTTCGGTGTGCGAAAGGCAGACGCGATCGCCGTATCGGTTCTGATCCAGGCGCTACAGATCATCCCCGTAACACTCATGGGCGTGGCACTGGCGCCGGAGTTCATTTTCAAACGGAAACCAAAAGCGCCGGACGCGGCTTAGAAGCCGGTCCGGCACTTTGTAGTGGAGGCGCGGGGATTCGAACCCCGGTCCGAAGCAAGATTCACTACAGCGTCTACGTGCGTAGCCCCCTCTTTCGTCTCTCCAACCGCGTCCCAGAAGGCGGGGCTATGGTTGGACAAGGTCTCTAGAGCTTCGCCGAACGAGGGAGACCGCCCCGCCCCGCTATCCCGAATTTGCGATACTCGACCGGCGCGTCAGGAGCGCTCCAAGTCGAGCAGGTGCATT
>JBPCNJ010000126.1:0-8224 GCA_051001375.1 Gemmatimonadaceae bacterium | reverse complement strand
CGCGCACCTCTCGCTCGCGAACGGTGGCTTCGGAATCAACTCGCTCGACGCAACCGATCCAGTCGCCGAAGGGCTGCGCGCAAGTTTCAGATTCGCGCGCCGTATTCTCGTGTAGTGTAGTGTAGTGTAGTGGCGACCGGCGGTCGTCCTATTGGGACGCGGCAGCGGGTTCAACGCTCGCCCCGTGCGGATGGTAACGCTCCATCAGGCGCGCGGTTAGCAGCTTCGCCAGACTCGCATGCCACCCCACAGGCATGAACGTGTGCCCCGCGCCGGTCACTACTTCCACTTTGAAATTGCCGCGTTCAGCGAGCTCGCTGAAGCGGGCTCCCAAGGTCTGCTGCAGATGCGTCAGAGCCGGATCGCCGTCGCTGAAGATCATGTCGACGGCGGTCGCATTCGATAGCAGCGTCTCCAACTCCCGGCTGGCGCTTTGCCTGTCCTCTCCCGCCTTCCGTCGAGCGAAAGTGGTGGCAGCCCTGGCCGCGTCACGTGCGCGCTTACCGAACACCCGCGCCGTATACTCGAGATCGACTTTGCCTGTGGCGAGACGTAGCCACTTCGCGGGCACCCACACCGCGCGCCAGACACGACGCACTTCGTATCCATTGGCGTACGGATCGGAGCTGATGTTGCGTCCCGGCTCCCAGTATAGAGGTGGGTTGACCGCGATGACCCCCGCCACCGATGATGCACTGGCGTGGATGGCGTGAAATGCCCCGGAGCAGATTCCCGCCAGGATGATGCGGTCAAATCCGCGCGTCTCGCGTAGATAGCTAATCGCGGCTTGAACGTCATCCAGAGCGTTCGGTGGATACGCCTCGTTCTCCCGTACACCCGGTCGCTCAGGACTCTCCCCGATCCCGCCAATATCGAAGCGAAGCACAGTGAAGCCCCGCGCCGCCCAATCGCGCGACACAGGCACGTACAGCCGGTGCGGGCCTATGTGGTGATCGGCGCCCGTATTCAGGAGCAGCACAGCGGGAAGATCAGTGCTGGGCTTCGAGATCGGAGCGGTAAAGATCCCGACTAGCGAATTCCCGAATGTGACGGCTTGTTCTCGTACAGCGTGCCCAGGCAGCGGCAACGGTAGCGCTGACGCCGGTCCGAAACCGCCGACCAGGCATGACGCATCGACCAACTCGGGGTGTGATCGATCCATCCATGCGGCGAGTTGTTCAACCGCTGCTTCAGGAGCCTCCGAGTGGACCGGAGAAACCATGAACTTTGCGTACCCCGGTGCACGCTGTTCTTCGCACGCGGCTCCATGTGCTCTTAGATGGTCCGCGAGATTGCCCGACGCCGGCAAGTCATCGCGGGTGAGCAGCAACATGCGGCCCGCAGGCTTGCGGTCGAGCCGAGTCAGATCGGTAGTCGATAGTGCCGACACCGTCTCAGCGGAAAAGTGGAATCCTGCGGCCTCGACAGAGCCAGCTTCGATGCATGGCGCGGTTGATTGCTCCGGATTCGTGATCCCGAGCATGCGGACTTCGCGCATGTACGTCTTTCCCGTCGCGCACGGGTTCCACAGGACCGCTGTTGCAATGTCGCCTCGCTCTGCCGCCACGGTGGCCGCGAGTGTCGCTCCGAACCGCAAGCCGACAACCGCCACACGTTGGCAACCACTCGAGTTTCGCAGTTCGTCCACTGCTATCGATACGCTCTCGCGCCACGCATTTACAAGGCCCGGATCGGTAGCGGTGCCGGCCGAATTGCCCGTGCCGAAGTAATCAAACCGCAGCACCGGAAAGCCAGCCTCCGCCAGCCTTGTGGCCAGTCTGCCAAAGGTGCGATAGCTGCAGACGTATTCGTGTCCAAGTGGCGGACACAGCAACACCGCACAGTCGCGCGTCCTGGAAGGAGCGCCACGAGTGAACAAGCCAAACAGGTGATGCGCGCCGCCGAAGAAGAACGGAAGATGCTGAATCATCGCACCTCTATGCGCGTAGAAGCCGCGGCGTTGAGTGCCTGTACACTTCCGGCAAACCGGGCGCTAGCTTCCGCTCGCCTGAGCAATACCACTCTATCAGTTGCCGGTTGCAGATGAAAGTAGTTATCGTCCGGAACAAAGCCGCGAACATCGATCGCAACGGCTGTTGCCACTGAATCTGTCCGCACCGTGAGCTCGTACGAGTCATCATCGACTTGCGTAGCCGTGGCACTCATACTGATTTCGCCGGTGACATATGGCAGACCGAGCGGGAAGTGGAACGCGTCGCTGATGCGCTCACGCGTGATCGCCGACACAAGCGTGACGGCCACGACTTGATGGCTCGGGGCACCGAAGCGGTAAGCAAAGCTGATATCGGCGAAGCCCGGTAGCAGCTCTTCCGCGGGTAGCGCGATGGTCGTCGCTGGCTGAAGCGTGAGCGACCGCGCACCCTCACCGACAATAGTGTTCCCCGCGCGATAGAGTGTAACGCGTAGCTCCGCCTCAACTACCGCCGGCGTGTCGTTTGCAACGTGAACAACAATCCCATTCAGCCCTTCGTCCGTGAGAAATGCCGCCACGGGGAGCGACGCGCGCCTGAAGTAGTAGTACGCGGCTTTTGGCCGACCATCGGCACCGAGCAAACCCCACCCGGCGCCAGGAACAAGGTCGCGATACAACCAGACGAGTGCTCCGTTACAACCGGAGGCGGCTCTTCGCCACTCGCCCAGCGTACTTGCTATCATCTCGCCGCCTGCCACTCGTCCGAGCGTCAGATATCGCTCTGGATCCAAGTAGCGTTCCGCTAACGGATCAACATTGAAGAGAGTCGCAACGTGGTGATCGCGCACATCCTCAAAGTCCCATCCCGCGCCATTATCTCGCGGGACGCCACTCTTCCACACCGGATGATGCCCGGCGCCCGCGCTTCCGCATGAAAGGCTATCGACCATTGCGGGTTCAGGCACGTTGGCCAATGCCAGAGTCTCCGACGCAAAACGAACCCCGCTCGCGCGCACATCCGACATCGGTCTGAGATACGGACCGTGACCGAAGTAGTGTGCATCGCCCGCGTTGGCGTGGAAAGGAAACGTCCCTCCGCTCGGCGATGACGGCCAGTACGCAAGCCCCGGACACCGCTCCGCCACAAGCGAGGGAATGATCTCACCAAACAGGGCGTTGGACCAGCACTGGCGCGGAAGGCCGAGCATCGCGGCCTGCTGCTCCACTTCACTGTTGCCGCATACCAGCGCGAGTGAGGCGTGGTCACCGAGCCTCTCTATCGTCTGACACACTTCTTCTTTGACGCTATCCAGGAAAGCGATATCACTGTCGGGGTAGTCCATGTTGGCGAACATGAAATCCTGCCACACGAGGATACCCAGCTCATCGCAAAGCTCGTAGAAGGCGTCCGCCTCGTACACCATCGTACCGCCAACGCGGATCATATTCATTCCGCCGTCGCGTGCCAGCGTCAGAGCCGCGCGATACTGTTCCCGCGTACCCATGAGCGCCACAGGATCCACGGTGCTCCAGCATGCCCCGCGGCAGAACACCGCAACTCCGTTCACCGTAAACGCAAAGTTACCGTCGCGTGTGTCTAGTTCGATGGAGCGGAAGCCAACACGTCCCAGTCGTAGGCTGAGCGGCCCGGTGTCGCAGTGCAGTTGAATCGACACGTCATACAGCGGTTGCGCGCCGTGCGTGTGCGGCCACCACAAAGCGGCTTCGGGAACGGTCAGCGTGCCGCGTAGGATGAGCGATTTCCCATCCCGCTCGATGCACATCGGCTCGGCCGCGGCCAACGTCGTGAGCGTAGCGGCCAAGACGCCCACATTATCCGCTACGCGCACACGGACCATCGCTTCGACCACTCCGGTGTTGCCATGCGCTCGCGTGTTTAGCTGGCAGTTCTCTACACTCACGACTCCGTGCCGTATTAGCGCGATCTCTCGCCAGGGGCCAATAGTTCGCGGCGTCGCGGACCATGCCGGGATTCGGCCGAGGAGCGTGGTGCGAAGCCAGCGTAAGCCCTGCGCGTCCACTAATTTGGATCGCCAGCGGCCGCGCGGGCGCTTCGTAGCCAATACCGACTCGAGCGAAGCGAAGCAGATTACCAGCTCGTTGTCGTCCCGCAGCACCGAAGTGACATCGCATTCGTTCCGCACGAACATGTTCTCGCTATGCAGGATCCCCGCGCCATTTAGCCAAACATCCGCGATGGTAGCGAGTCCGTCCAGGGCGAGTGACACGCGCGAGCCGTCCCGTTTCCAGCTGAAGCGACAGCGGTACCACCAGTCATGTGCATCCAGAGGGTCAGCGGCCGAAGGGCTCCACATTCCCGCCGCTTGCAGTGAGGACGCCACCGTGCCCGGCACTATCGCCTGTAGCCACGTCCCGCCTGCGAGTGGCGGTGCCTCAGGCGCGCACAGGCTTCCAGGTTCGGCGCGTAGCAGCTCCCACCCCGCGGCCAGCGGCGTGCGAATATCGCCAGCAGCCAGCAGTGGAGCGCACTTAACCGCCATAGCGGGGAATTAGATCGGCCATCGCACTCTCCCACGCACCTTCCATCATGTCCAGCATGGTGCCGAACTCGGTAGGCTTCCTGGTCGAGACAGCGCGTGCGGCCTTGAACTGGAGCGCTTTCGCGGTAGCGGCAATCGTGTCGAAATGGTCGATCGCCGGAGTGCAGTCTCCACACCGCGCATCGAGCCACCTGAGAAACGAGGCCGCTAACTCGGCACACGCTCCGCACTGCCGTAGCGTGGCGAACGCGTACTGGTGAAACACCGTCATGTCCTGTGCGCTGAGCCAGGTCACGTCTCGTACAAACCGCTCGCGATAACGTGTTACGGGATTGGAGCTGGGCCTGCGCCTGAGATGCTGAGTTGCAAGATCTCGCGCCAGTGCGCACAGCTCACTATCGCTCCGGTAAACGAGTCGTTCGAGCTTGGCTATTTCGGTGTACGGAGCTAGCGATACGCCGCCGCTGGCCGTGTGCAATGTCGCGGTGTGCGATGTCGACGTTTGTGATGTCGCGGCGAACAGGCCATCGAAGTCGGCGCCACTTAGTTCGAAGTACCCTGCATTGTGAAAATATCCCAGCGTGGCAGCGGCCCGATCAATCGAGCGAACCGCGATCGTAGTCTTGGTGTGATGAATTCCATACGACACTCCCTGTGTGTCCGGGAGAAAGAACGCATCCACTTCTACGAGCACTGGCCGGTCGAGCGACACCTGTTCTTCGATCTGCGCCGGGAGCGAGCGCCATATCGTCAGCTCCTGAACGTCGACGCCATAGAGCGAATGTATGTCAGAAAGGGACGGTTTGAAAAACGTCCATTGATCACCTTCGAAGTCCATCGCTAGGGTAAATGCCAACATCGCGCACGGGTCCATACGCAACGAGTGAAGCAGCTCGATCCAGAGATCGACGTAGCAGTTTGTCTCAGGCCAGATGCGCTCGGCCCGATGCAGCTCGTGCGGCATGTACACCGCGGGCTGGATCGACGGTACCGCCGACATCATGGGAGCCGTCATTAGCGCTGTCATAGGCTCAGAGTCATTCGTACCAGGCGGGGCCAATGCGCCAGGTTCAGGCCGTGCTCTCTGAAGAGCGCCAATGTGATCCGCTCCAGTCCAAACCCTACGCACCCAGTATGGGCTGCCTCGCCAGCTGCGTTGCTGATCCCGAAGGCGACACCGAAGTGGTCCTGGTGATAATTGCACGAGACGACAGCCGTGCGCGCTTCGGGCGACGCAATTGGAACGACTAGCTCGAACTTGAGTGCCTGATCGCGCTGACTCGCGGCGAGCATCGCCCCTCCGCGGCCGAAAAACGGATCATTCGCAACAACTGCTTCCGAGGCAAGACCCACTGCGCTCAACATCGTCTGGCCGCGATCCAGCCATAGATCGCGGAATGCGCGCACGTCGTCGGGATCGCCGATCCGTACAAACTCGTGCATTCTGAACATCTGCATCCGCGCCGGATCATCCGACGGCTCGTACCTGAAGCAGTATGACTGAACATCGAATAGCCGGCCGCCAGCCGGAAGTACGCCAGCCGCGGCCGGGTACACCGGATAACAAGCTGCCGGCGTCAGCACCACGTCGGTCGAATGGAAATGCTGGCACCACTCCTGCCCACCTTCGAGGCACGAGAGCAGGTCGGCATGGTCGCGCTCAGTGCCGCGGAAGCCGTGCACCGTTCCAGTCAGGTGCGGGAACGACTTGAGATAGTCGCTCTTCTCGAACTCCTTGCGGTTGATGACTGGCGGAAAGCGCAAGACCTCCGCGTTCTGATCAGCGCCCATCTCGGTTACATATTTGTCGAAGCCCTGGAGCACCTGCTCGAAGACGCGGCTCTTGCCGTAAACACCAGCAACCCCGGTGGCGAGCAGAACACCATGTTCGAGGAGTTGCTCCAAATACGACTTGTAGGTGAGGTCGAGCGGAGCGAATGAGGTGGTTGTGCTAGTCATCTTTGCTCACCAGCAGCATGGACGCATTGGCGCCGTAGATTCGATCATTGTTGATCATGAGTGCCGCGCCGTAGGCGTCGCGCAGCAATCTGCCAAGTGCATACGGTGAGTCGACTTTGTATCCGGCCATACCGCAGATGAGCATCGCCTGGCCCACGATATCGACGACCGCTGTCGAGCACGAGAGCTTGAGATTATTCATCCTTATCGCGAAGCTCATCCCTGCTAGCGCTTCCGCGTCTTCCATGATGTTCTCGTACTCACGCGTTGCGTCGTGCACCGAAGCGCGCATACCCTGAAGCACGCTTACGAGCTGGGCCAGGCGCATGCTCGACGGCGGCGGAGTCCCGGGGCTTTTGCGTGCTTCGGCGCGCACAAATGCTCTCGCCTTGGCGACGGCGGCGGTCGCAATGCCGAGCCATAGGGACGTCCACACTATATGTGAAACGGGGAGCATGGTCTGACTCGATATGCCAGCGTAATCTTCGGGAAAGATCTGTGCGCTGCAACCGTCGGCGCGGAGCTGGAAACCGGCGCTACATGTTCCGCGAAAGCCGAGTGCGTTCCAGTCACTGGTGCGCGTGAGAGTGGTATCACCACTTCGCAGAAGCACGAGAATCTGGTCACTCGCGGCTGCTGTGCTATCCCGCCGTGCTGTTGCGAGGATTGCATCGGCGTGCTCACCATACGAGATGACTGGCGCCTTTTTAGCGAGACAAAACGATTCGCCGGAGTACTCCACAGCGCAGACGGAGCTTCTGACATCGCCACCGACACCGATCTCTGACGTGGCCGAGGCGATAAGTGCCTGGGTTGAGACGAGCTCGTTGAGGTACTTTTGGAAATACGGCGACTGCTGAGCGTGTCGCACGATGCAAGCGACCTGGATCTGGTGCATCGCGTACACCATCGCTGTAGCCGAGCAGTACTGGCCGAGCGTGAAACAGATTGCGGAGAGGTCAGAAATGGTGCACCCGCCGCCTCCGTAGTCGCGCGGTATGAATGCGGAGAGCATCCGTTCCGCTTGGAGCGCCGCGATCCCTTCAGCTGGGAACCGTGCATCGGCATCGACGGCGTCGGCAGCGGGACCAGCGATGGACTCACCAATCCGGTGTGCCCTCTCCACGAGAGACACGTTACGCTCTGTAGCAGCGAGGAGTGGCATTGATTTGCTAGTGCGCCACGGTCGTTTGCGCCGAGTGCAGCTCCTCAATGGCATCGCGGATATTGGCGATGGTCTCGAAGGTGCGCCGGCGGAGCAGGCGCTCAGGGAACTCGATTGTAAAGGCGTCCTCGAGTGCGAGCATCAGATTTACGCTCGCGTGTGACGTCAGGCCTGACGCATACAGATCCGTGTCATCACCGACAGTGTCGATGTCGCGGCTGAGACGTCCGTGCTGTCGGATAATGCTGCGAACTTGATTGATCATATTGAACTCGTCCGTCCCACGGGTAGACTCGGCGGCGCCGGCGCTGGAGCGACGTCGCGGGAGAGCGTGGCAGCCGACGCGCAGATCCGGTAGGCTCACGCGTTGACGAGCTGGCTCGCGCGGCGCCGGCTACAGGAGATGTTCCCCTGTAGCCGGCTAGGCCTGCCTGCTCGCGTGTGAGTATCGGCGCCAGTGCTTCAAAGCACAAATGCGCCGAACCGCTGTCTATGGGACTATGAAACCATTGTGTGCGGCGAGCCGATGAACGGCAGCGATGCCGCTGGTCCATTGACGAACACGGTTGTGCCCGCGACGGTCTCGCCATCGAGGACGACGCTCATTGTATACTGACCGGGCGCATCGAGCGGTAAATCGACGAC
>JBPCNJ010000125.1:0-10736 GCA_051001375.1 Gemmatimonadaceae bacterium | reverse complement strand
CAACGAGAGCCCAAGCGAGTGGTGTCGGGGTGACCAGCCCGAGAAAGTCACGCAGCGGTCGTACCGTGAGTGTAGCGACAAGCACGCCTGCGGTACCGACCACTACGCGACGAACCCCACGCCCGAGCGTCGCATCCGCTCCGGCAGCTTCGAGGGTTTGAGCGAGCTGAGTGGAGACGATGCTGGCGAAAGCCACGGTGCGCGCAAGAGGTACACCGCCCGCGCGGAGCGCAATCAGGTACGCGGCCAGCGACGGCGCGGCGGTGGCCCCGCCACGGACAAACACCTCATTTCGCAGCGGTACTCCGAGAGCGGAGGTCCCCTCACGCGCGAGCGTCGAAAGATCGTGGTGCTCAGGCTGTTGGAGAACCACGGCGAGAGCCGGCAGTACGTCTGTCATCAGGTTCATCGCGAGAATCTGGTGACTCGTCAACGGCGAGGAGAGTCCCAATACGCTCGCGCCCACTTCCAATCCCAGCTCGCCCAGGTTACCGCCCAACAACAGGCCAAGAGCGCGCCGAATGTTGCGCCAGAAGGTGCGCCCCTCCACGAACGCTTCGACCAGCGTGGCGAAATTATCGTCGGCGAGGACTACGTCTGCGGCGGAGCGCGCCACCTCCGTCCCGCTGCGGCCCATGGCGACACCAACATCAGCCAGCCGCAACGCCGGCGCATCGTTCACGCCATCGCCCGTCATCGCTACTGTGTGACCGCGACGCTGAAGGCTCTCGATGATACGGAGCTTGTCGACGGGCATGGCCCGCGCAACGATGGTCACACGTTCCAGCCGATCGTCCAGCTCTCCGCTTTGCAATCCGGCGATTTCTGCCCCCGTCAGCACATTGCTGTGGTCGCCCGGAATTCCAGCTTCGCGCGCTATGGCGAGCGCGGTAGCCGGGTGATCACCCGTGATCATGATCACGCGTACTCCAGCCTCATGACAGCGGTGTATTGCGCCCGGCACTCCAGCCCGCAGCGGATCGCTGATTCCAAGGAACCCGAGGGCAACGAGGTCGTCCGGATCATCGACAGACGTATCAGGCGAACCCTCCGCTACCATGAGCACGCGCAGTCCACGCTGGGCAAGGTGCTGGGCTTTACTGAGGAGTTCGTCTCGCACAGCGTCGTCTAACGGCTGTATAGCACCCCCACGACGGACGCGATTGCATCGTGGGGCAATTGCTTCCGCAGCCCCCTCAACGCACAAACGTTCCTGCGCAGTAGCAGTCTGGAACGGACGCATCGAGCTGAAGGGCGACTCCGCATGGCGCTCCGCTCTGAGGTCGTCGCCGAGCCCAGCCTTTGTGACTGCTTCGATCACCACCACGTCGGTCGGATCTGTGGAGGCGGCTGGCGCATCCGGATGAGGGCGAGCCAGCGCGGCCGTAAGTAAGACGTGCCGCAACTCCGGCGGTAGCGACGCTGGCAACCGGACCTCTTCGTCCAGGTCTGCCACTACACCGAGCGCGAGGCGTCCCTCGGTCAGCGTGCCGGTCTTGTCGGTGCAAACAACGTCGACCCGTCCCAGCGCTTCAACGGCTGACGGACGACGCACCACCGCCCGTCGAGTTGCCAGCCGCCGAGCGACCGCCGCCTCGCCTAGGGCAGCCAGGAGTGGCAGTCCCTCGGGTACCGCGGCAAGAGCCACGCTAGCGCCGACCGCCAGTTGCGGGACAGCATGCTGCCGACGCAGTAGCCCGGATGCGCCGACGATCCCACCGCCCACCGCAGCGACCGGCAACACCTGCTGCAGCATTCGGTGGAGGCGCGTAGTTAGGGGCGTCTGCGCGGATGTGTCATCCGCGGCGAGTGCGGCAGATGTGGCACCCATTCGGGTGTGGCGACCCACGGCTACCACCACCGCCTGTGCGGTTCCCACCGTCACATCGCTTCCTTCCAAAACGACGCGGCTTGCATCGATGCCGCCATCGGCTACCTTGGGGACCGGTAGCGACTCTCCGGTCAACGAGGCCTCATCCACTTCCAAGCCTTGCGCGCTGAGGAGCCGCGCGTCGGCAGCGATCCGGTCTCCCCGGGCGAGCAGCAGGACGTCGCCCGGCACCACCTCGTCGGCTGGCACTGTCACGCTCTGGCCGTCCCGGAGGACTCGTGCCACCGCGGTGGTCATATGCTCCAGCGTTGCCGCCGCGTCCGCGCTTCGGAGCTCCTGCCACACACCGGCACCGGCATTGGCGATAATCATTGCACCGATCATGACTGCGTCAGCCGGCGTTCCGAGGAAGAGCGCGAGTCCTGCGCCAGCAGCCAGGATGCCAGTCAGCGGGGTACGAAGCTGATCGACCGTCGCAGGCAGAAGTTTGTTGCGGTGAAGTTGAGGACGCACTGGGACGCGTCGGCGGGCCACCGCTTGCGTGGTCGTGAGCCCTGTTTCGGTGGATTCAAACGCGTAGAGCACGTCGGCCGGATCGCTCCGCCCCCACCGCTCGGGATGGGGATCGACGATATGTGCAACCGGTGATACCGCACGCTCCCCACCACGGAGCCGTGCCCAGCCCACCGCAAGCGCTCCGAGTGCCGCGGTATTGACGATATAGGCGGCGCGCGATACCTCCGGCCGGCCCCGAAATCCCCACACCGCCCCGATTCCGTTGGCCACTACGGAGAGCGCTACCGAGTCGCGCACAACGGCGTCTCGTCGTGCAGCGGCCTCGATGACCGACACAACTCCACCCAGATCGGGTGCCAGGAGGTCTGCGCGTGCAGCGAAGCGGGATTGCCCGTCTGTTAGGCCGATAGCCAGGTCAGCCGCCGCGAAGGAAGCACCGGCCGCCGGATCATCCGAGGCGAACGCGACCACCTGCCCGGCCCCCTGTCTCATGCGGATAATCGCCACCGGATCCGCGCTCAGGAGCGGCATCTCAGCGCGGCGTGCGACTTCCTGAGCGGCATCAGGATCGCCTGCGGCTATTACCCCGAGCTCGACACCATGCTGCCGGCACGCCTGCACGACGTCCCTGGCGTACGGCGAGATCCGAGGGCGGAGGGCGACGATCCCGAGCGGTCGCTTCCTGTCGGCTCGACGGAGGACGAGCAAGTAGTCGCCAGGAGACCGGAGGTGAATCGCCGCCTTCGTTGCACTTTTCTCCCTCCGTTGGCGTAGTGAGTACTGCACCCCGTCAATGGACGCACTGGCGACATGCCCGTCGAAGCATCCGTTGGTGGCGGTCGCAGGCGCGACCGTGCGAAAAGCGCCCCCCCAGGGCGAGCCCACCGCAGCGGCGACTCCCGCTGCCAGCGCCATGATCTCCGCTGGGTCGCGCGACTTGGTTTGTGACACAGCGCTGTGCGCTTCGAGGCCATCAGTCAGGAGCCGTGGACTGTGAAGCAGAAGCACTCCCGGTCGCCGGAGGACCCGCTCTGCCCGCGTGCCGACCACAGTGACCCCTGCACCTAGCACTCGCGCGAAGGCTCCTCCATCGGCCGCCTCGGCGCCGATCACGGCAGCACGCGGGTTGACCAGCAAGAGTGCCGCGAAGGTGCGCGCGGGAGAGCGAGTGACGAGCGCGGTCAGGGCTGCATATGCGAGTGAAAGCGGTGCCGCGGCGCGCAAGTACCGGTCGTACCCCAACTCGGGGATTGGGGCTGGACGGGGATCGGGTACGAACGGTGCTTCGCTCCCCAGACTGAGCACAAATGGGCCGCCCAGCAACGGCGCACCAGCGGGTACGCTGTCACCCGAGGCAATTGTAACGGGCAAACCGTCGGGTCCGATCCAGCTGCCGGCGCCCTTACGGACCGTCGCCGAGGCCGGAGATTTCTCTCCAGCCTCCAGTCGGATCACTGTCCCTGGCCGCTCGGCCGGTGCGCGCTCCGCGATCTCTTCGTAGCGTCGCCACGCCCTTCGTCGCGCCAGCACTTCGCTGAGAAGGCGCACCGCGGCAAGCCCGCTCAACGCTAGCCCGAAGGAACTCCCAGCTAGGGTGAGGCTCAGCGCACCGGCCGCGCTGAACAGCAGGTCGGCCGTCTCCGGGCCTAACTGGCTGCGTACGCCCTCCCGCAGGATGGGGAAGCCCTCAAAGATGCTGATAGCACCCGCGATGACCCCGGGGCCGCGTGCGGTGACCGGGGCGCCCCCAGCTCCGGCCAACCGCCTTGCCGCAAGCACTCCGAACCCGAGCGTCGCCCCGGCGGCACGGGTAGCGCTCTGCACCAGACGCTCCGGATCCAGTGGGTCGACTGGTCTATTTTCACCGGCGAGCTCCGGCAGCTCCATGTGTGCCACTTCGGCTACCAAAGCGTCCAGCTGCGCGGCGTCCTCCGCGCATTCAACGAGCACGCGACCGGTGAGCGGGTTCGCCTGCGCCCGCACGCCGGCATGACGCTCAAGCTGTTCCACAACCCGGCGCGCCAGCTCGGGATCGCGATCCAGCCCGCGCACCGCGATTCGTCCGCGCACCGTGCGGCCCTGACGCTCGCGCGCTGC
Source organism: Gemmatimonadaceae bacterium (assembly GCA_051001375.1). GTDB lineage: Bacteria > Gemmatimonadota > Gemmatimonadetes > Gemmatimonadales > Gemmatimonadaceae > Fen-1247. The sequence continues at coordinate 6,292 of JBPCNJ010000125.1, read as the reverse complement.
GGGTGGAGGCACAGCCTCCTGCACCGGGCCCAACTCGCTAGCTGCGCCCGGCTCGATCCCGCGTAGCGCGGTGACCAAGCGTTGCTCGTCAGTAACGGATGGATCGAAGTGGATGAGCAGGTTACCGGTCAGCGCATTCCCGCGGACGCTGCGCACCCCCGGGTTCCGGCGTAGCTGCGACTCCAGCTCGTGCTGTCCTCGTTCAGACCAGCCCGACGCATGCACCCGTACACGTCCCGGGACGTGATGAATTATCCGAGGCTCCAAGGCAGTAGCGACGCTCACGCGGCCCCCAAGACGCTATCGCTTTTCGTCATAGACTCAATCCACACCACACACAGCGGGAATCCAGCCCACTCTAGTGCTGGTTCCTGCGGCTCTCCTCGTGAATCTGCTGCGCGTCAGCCCATATGTCCTCGGCCTCCTCGCGAGCGACAGCGGCGACATGCCGAAGACGTTGGCCGCTTACGACGACTATCCCGCTGAGCTGCCCGACGAGGCGGTCGAGCAGCTCCTCCGCTCGCGCAGTTGGCAAGGAGCTCGGGACATTGTTGGAGGAAGCCGGTTGCGGATCCTCGGGCACCGCGGTGTGGTCCTGTTGCCGCCGCCCGGACGTCTTATCGATTACCGCGTGTTCAGCACGCCGCAAAGCCGAAGAAACGGAACGGCCCAGGTACTCGCCCAGTCGCCCCATCGTGTCGTCGGCTCGCATCGCCGGTGGCTGCTCGGGTTGATCACTCACGAGCAGCCCCGTTGGGCTGTGCATCCAGAGCAGTGTCTGGCGTGCTGACAGCACCATCCGCATCGGATGGTGACCGGCGCGTGCGCTGGCGCTTGGGGCTCGCCGGTGCTTCGTCCGCGAATAGGACAGGCTCTGTGGGAACCTGCTGATCTGCCCGTGACTCTTCGTCGTCATGGTCAGACCCTGTTTCGGCGAGCGGTACTTGCCGTTCCTGCACCCCCCGGCTCACACCCTGAGCAAATGACGAGATGGCGTCACCGGCGGCCAGCGCTCCCGCGAGTACGTTCACTGCGCCATGCCGCAGCAGCGCGCGCATGCGTGGCGAAAAGAGCACTGCAGTAAGCGTTGCCGCAGCGGCCATCTTCGCCCCCACGCTTTCGTCGTTAGCCATCCGTCATCTCCTGAGTAAAATAGGGAAAGCGACTCCTGGTCCTGCTGCTCGATTGCGCATTACTTGATCACGAACCCGGTAACGTAGAGCGCTATCATTCCCGCTACTACGCCCGCGAAAGCTGTGAGCGGCATCTGCCGCTTCGCACTTGCGTTCCAGACCAGTTGGCGTCCAATCTCATAAGCGACCTGAAATACAGCGCCCGCGCCGATTGCCAGGAACAGCACTGACAGCGGCTGCGAGTACACCAGCCCGCCGACCCAGGCACCAACGATCGCCGGACCGCCGCCGATCAACCCGAGCAGAGCAAGCGAGCGAATTTTTGGTTTGTCCCGCAGGATCGGGATAATAATGCCTAGCCCCTCCGTGAGGTTCTGGATGATGAAGCCCACTACCAGAAAGGTGCCGAGCGTCGCCGCACCGACCGTATAGGCGGCACCGATCGCAAGTCCCTCACCCAGGTTGTGCAGCCCGATGCCCACCGAGATCATCGTTGCCAGTGACATCCGCTGTCCGGCTGCACTTCGCTCGATGCTCCTCTGGCGACGGCTGATCGCATCAAGCAGTAGAAAGGTGCCCACAATACCGATGCCGACGATTCCCGTACCCTGAAATGTGTCGCCCAACTTCCCACCGATGTCCAGCGCCTCAGTGGTCGCGTCAATCCCCAGGTAAATCAGGAGACCTACCGTAGCGGACATGAGGAACATCATCGCGCGCGGCCCGAGCTGCTTGAGCGCCGGCATCCAGAACATCCCGAGAATGATGGGGATGATCCCGACGTAGAGCCCGATCAAGGTAAAGCTCCATAGTGTTCCGGCGGTCGCGGTCGCAGTCAGCGCGGCGACCGGGATCTCTGTCTTGAACGGGATTGAGTTGCCCGACAAAACAGTGATCTCGTACGCCTCCGCCTGCACCCATGGATATCGCAGCGTGAGCACAGCGCTGCCGAGTCGCGGAACTGTCCGGTCGGGCGAGACGGTGTACGGCCAGATGGCGTCATTGATGTTGACCTGACCGATAGTAACAGCGTTGGGGCTCGTGTTCCGAAGGTGGAGCTCGATCTCGCCGCGCCGCAGGATGGGCCGTCCAAACTGCACCGTCTCGACCGGTGCCGCGGGCGTGATGTTCAGGCCCGCCCCTCTGGTGTAGACGAAGAGCGCTATAACGCCGGCAAGCAGTAGAACTGGCACGAGTAGCAGTGCGAACGTGTTCAGAGCCGGCTTCGTGGGCGATACCTGAGTCGGGTCTGCCGGAGTCGGGTCAGGAGCAGTTGCTGTGGTCATCGCCTAAGCCTCCACTTCAAAGACGCCGGTCCAGCCGAGCTCCGCGAACTCGGTCTTGTGCGCGTGAAACATGTACCGCCCTGGCTGCTTGTACCGGAACTCCAGGATGCCGCGCTGGCCCTGCATCTGCGCGATGGTATCCGTGAACTCGCTCGGCGTCAGGCTCGTACCGGTCGGGAAGTAGTGGAAGAAGTTCGCGTGCATGTGAAACGAGTTGATCGGGTCGTACTCCAGGGTGTTCACCAGATAGACGCGCACCAGCTCGCCCACCTTGAGCTTGATCGGGTTCTTGCCATGATCGAAATGGAACGGGATACCGTTGACGAAATAGAAGTCGTTCTTTGCGTCGAAGTCCACGTCGTATCCGCCCATGACCATCACGAACTCGCGATCCGCTTTGGGTCGGCCTTGCTTCGGGTCGATGATGAATGCCCCATACAGCCCCTTGGCGATGTGCTTGGCGAGCGGCGCGGTGTGGCAGTGATACAGGTGCAGCCCGAACGGCTCTGCGTCGAACTCGTAGGTGTACTCCCCACCAGGTTGGACCATGCCTGATGCGATGTCGAATACCCCGTCCATGCTGCCGGGGTGAATTCCGTGAAAGTGCATGCTGTGTGGATGGTTGCCGGCGTTGAGAAACCTGATGCGCACCCGGTCGCCTTCCCCAACCCGGATTGTGGGCCCGGGGATACGCCCGTTGTAGGTCCATGCCGCGAAGTCGACACCCGGCACGATCTCGATGGTCGAGTTCTGCGCGACGATGGTGTACTCGTGCAACGTCTGCCCATTCGGGAGCGCGCTTACCCTTCCAGCATCGAAGTCGCTGAGAGTGTGCGTGGGGTTGAACCCATTCCTCTCATGATCCACCTCCCCGACAACCGTGGGCATGGGGTGAATCCCGACGGCATGCGGTGCATGCGGCACATGGGCGAGCGACGTATGTGGGAGCGACACACGTGGCCGGTCGAGCGAGATACCCAACGCGGCTACACCGAGCAGGCCGGTGCCTGCAGCGCCCGTACGGAGAAAGTCGCGCCGGGATACTTGTTGCGATGGCGGCCGCGACGCCGAATGTTCCTGGTCGGCAGGCCCTTGCTCAGACAATTGCTGCGACGAGTCTTCCATTAAGTGTTCCTCCATGCGTTCCATTACTGCGCACGTTTTGTGAAGGGGTGCTCGAAGCTGAGATAGACGAAGAGGCCGCGCTCACCGCGGCTCGGGCCCACGCCAATGGGAAAGGCCACACCGGGGACGATCTGCAAGCCCGACGCGAAGTTGAGGGCTCCACGCACGCCGGGCGAGACGACAAAGTTTGTGTTTCGCTCGGTGAGCTGGGGCCCCACCACGTCGCTGCCATTTTCCCAGACCGACTCGAGCATGAGCTGGACATTGGGGTTCGCGGTCATGATGGCACTTCCCGCGAGCGTAACGGTGTTAGTTGCCGCGCGGTCACCGCTCGTGTCGCGTGTGTGCGGCGCAAGCGTGACACCTGCATTGAAGTGCGTGACGAGATACCGGTTCACGACCACACTCACTGGTATCAGCGTTTCGAGACCGGGCGAGCCCGACCCGCGCGATCTGCGCCAGTCACCCGTGGGAAAGTCGACGGAGAGTCGAGGCGACACTGCAATGCGTGTCTCGTCCCCGCCGATGAGTTGGTAACGGTAGTTGAGGCGCACGTCGCCCAATCCGGTTGCCGCGGTCCGCGTCTCACCGCGCACGATCGGCAGGTCGTAGCTCAGCTGGTTCGCCTGTCCGCCGACTGGCCATTCCTGCGTGAAAACGTAGGCGAAGGCGCGACTCCCGCGATCCATGCGAAACGTGTTGATGTGCTGGACAACGCCACGGTCTTGATTGTACGCCTCCTCGACGAGGAAGCTGTTGTCCTGGATGCCGGGGGTGTTCTTGGATTCCTCGGCCACAGATGGGGTAGGGCGCGAGTTCTGGGCTTCAGCGGTAGCCGTGGTGAACAGCAAGTTGGTGAGCACCACGACGATCCCAATGGGCCTCGTCAGATGTTCGTAGGCTAACCTAATAGATATAAGCAGCATGGTGCATATATTTATTTAGGGCTACCTAAATTGGCAAGAGGCGATGGCTATGCTCTCGTGAGTGCTATCTTTTTTAGCAATGCCGCCTGAGCTCACCGCCTCCGTCGAGGACTATCTCAAGGCCATTTACGACCTGGAGCTCAGCGGTCCTGCCGCAACGACGACCGACATCGCTCAGCGCCTGGCGGTCGCCCCAGCCTCTGTAACGGGGATGGCACGGCGCCTGGCACAGCAAGGGCTGATCACCCACGAGCCGTACCGTGGCATCACCTTGACTGAAGCCGGACGGCATGTAGCGCTACGAACGTTGCGTCGTCACCGGGTGCTCGAGGCGTACCTGGTCCACGCCCTCCGCTACAGTTGGGATTCCGTCCACGTGGAGGCGGAGCGGCTCGAGCACGCCGTATCCGACGAGTTGATTGACCGCATGGCGGAGACTATCGGGGAGCCAATTGTCGATCCCCACGGGGCGCCGATCCCCGCGCGGGACGGCACCATCGACGAGACACGCCACCCATCACTTGCCGACATCGCCACTGGTTCCCGGACCAAAGTCCTACGCGTGACGGACGAAGATCCAGAGATGTTGCAGTATCTCGCACGACTTGGCCTCGTTCCTGGCGCTGAGATCATCGTGACCGCGCGCGCGCCCTTCGAAGGACCAATCACGCTCAAAGTCGGAACGGCGCGGCGGGTGATTGGGCCGGCGGTCGCGGCGCACGTTATCGTCGCCCAGCCCAGGGAACCCGGGTAGCCCAACGGTAATTCAAGAGGACCGCGAGCTCTAGCAGATCAGCGTAGCCGGTTCTGCAAGGCGAGGCGGCCGGAAAGTGCACGGTCGAGCGAGATGGCGCCGCTCCCTTTGAGCATCACGACGAGGGCGAGGCCGACCATGAGCAGATGGTACTCGAAGCCCTCGCCCTTTTGAGTACCGAACCAGTTCATGAAGAAACCGTTCTGTAGGTGCGTCGTGAGGACAGCCACGATCATCTCGACAGCGACGGCGAACGCGGCTACACGACCAAATAGTCCAAAGATGAGGCCGAGTCCGCCCAGGAACTCGGCGGCGACGGCTAGCACGCCGAATACGTATGGGATATGCATCGTCCCGGTGAAGAATTGCATAGTGCCGGCGAAGCCGGGTCCGCCGAAAGCGCCGAACACCTTCTGCATACCGTGCGGCAGGATGACGATGCCCAGCACAAGACGGGCAATCGCGGGGCCGACGTCGTCGGTGGTGGCGATGAGGCGGCGAAGCATAGTCAAACCTCGGAGGGCATCAGTAAAGGGTGAGTGGCCTGCGCGCCGAGCGAGATGACGGAACTGATCGTTTACCGCTTTCTACGATACCGTCACCGTTCCCGACATTGCGGTCCCATGAACCACGCAGTGGTACTTGTAAGTCCCTTTAATTGCAAAGGTCCGGCTGAATCTACCGGTCTGCTGCGTAAGCGAAGTAGTGCCATCGTCGAACGTCACGCTGTGTGACACGCAGCTTTGACCGCCGTAGCTATCACCGAAGCAGGTATTCCAGGTCCAGGTCACCGCTGCCCCAGCAGCCACGGCCAGGGATGCAGGCTGGTACGCGTTGTTGATAACACTGACCGAGTTCACTGACCCACTGGAAGGAGGAGGCGTCGTTGGAGGCACTTGCGGACTCGTGATGGCACCACCGCTGCCGCCCCCGCAACCAAATAGGAATGCTGCCGTCAGGACCATCGAAGAACTGCGGATGCTCATAGTTGTATGTCTCGGTATGTTTTGGGTCGGTGAGACGGTGTTCACAAACGCCGCATCTCCGACGATGCTTGACTTCGGCGTT